>CAZRUW010000121.1:0-9918 GCA_964603445.1 uncultured Gammaproteobacteria bacterium
TTATAATCACCTCGCTGAAAACCCCTGGCTCTTAGCCAGCGGGTTGAAAGCGAAGGATTACAAGCTTCTTCTGGCAAAATATTAGCAGAAAGCTTGCCGGGGTTTTCGTGAGGTTCATTAAACTTCCTTTTGAAAACTCCGGGCTTTTAGCCCGGAGAAGTTTATAAGGAGCTAGGTTATGAGATTAATGGAGTGATTTATGAAGTTTACAATACATTAGGTTTTGGACATAGAGAAACAGTTTATCAAAAGGCTTTAGCGGAGGAATTTAATCGAAGGAAAATCCCTTTCGAGCGAGAAAAGAAACTTAATGTTTTGTATAAAGGGAAAGGAGTTGGTTTGTATATACCCGATTTTGTGGTGGATGGGAAGGTTATTTTAGAGATAAAAGCTACTGGTTTTAGATTGGGACTTTTGGCTAACTTCGGCACAAATAAACTTCAGATAATAAGAAAAGTTTGGGGTAACGTTAGTGTAAATTCGTAATAAACTAGTGCTAATCAAGTGGCTTTGTGTTCCTTGGCGAACTGGTCGAGGCGGTCAAAGGCTTGGTTGATAACACTTGGGTCGGCGGCGAAGGACAGGCGCAGGTGTCTTGCTCCGGCGGGACCGGCGGAGTCGCCGGGAACAGTAACCACTTTTGCTTCGTCAACGAGGAGTTTGGCAAAATCAAATGAAGACAGGTCTTCAAAACCAAGAATTTTTGGAAAGACGTAGTAGGCCCCTTGGGGTTTGTGGTACTGAAAAAGTTTGGGGAGATTGTTAAGACGTGAACAGATGGCATTGCGACTTTCGGAAAACTTCCGTTTAAAATTTTGGGTGGCTTGTTCTCCCCTGGGATCGGACAGGGCGGCAATGGCGGCAACAATGGATGGTGTTGGGGGACAGACACTGAAACAGACGTGGATGTCGTTGATTTTGGCGATGAGTTCAGGAGCGGCATAAACATAACCAATTCTCCAGCCAGTCATGGCAAATTCCTTGGAAAAGCTTTTAGCAACAATGATGTTGTTTCGCAGTTCCGGAAGGAGAAGCGGGCTAAATATGGTGTTCTCATAAGTGAGAAAATCGTAAGCGGCGTCAAGAAGCAGAAGGAGATTATTTTTGAGGACAATTTCCGCCAGTTTTTTGACCTCTTGTTCGGAAAGGATGGTGCCGGTGGGGTTATTTGGGTTTGTCAGGATGATTAGTTTTGTTTGGGGACTGATGGATTTTTCAAGTTTTTCCAGGTCAATGGCCCAACCCTTTTCTTCGATGTAGGAGACAAAGACCGTTTTGGCTTGGGCAATGTGGATTTGGGAGAGGTGGAGTGGGTAGGACGGGTCAAAGCAGATGACCTCGTCACCTTCCTGGACCAGGGCCATAATGGCGGCAAAGAGGCCGCCAATGCCGCCGACAGTTAAATATATTTCTTCACGGGCTGGTTGGAAGCCGTAGAGTTTTTCCATTTGGGCAAGAATGAGGTCTTTTAATTCGTTTTCAATTTTCGGCAGAGAGTATTGGCCAATGGTTGGGTCAGTTTGGGAACGCTGGTGGAGATAGTCATAGATAAACGGTGGAGTGGGGAAAAGTGGTGTGCCCTGGCCCAGGGAGACAACGTCGGGGTATTTGGCCGCGTAGCGCATCATGTAGCCAATGCCGGAGTTGGGAACATTGGTGGCGCGATTGGAAAAAGAGTAGTTCATACTTGCTAATGTTAACACTTATTGGGTAGCGGGTGAAGGCTAAAGAGTTGATGGATTCTCGGGGTAAGGTCGGGTTTCCTTCGGAGAAGAGCTCTCCCGACCATATGTGAGATTGTTGCCCGGATTTGTATAGGAACAAATGGTTTTCCTATTAGGACGTTAAATTCTCGTGTCATGGCTTCACTGAGTGGCTGACCGCTCCTGACGTTGCTAATAATATCTCCGTAAATGGCCTGTGCGGTGACAGCGGCCTTTTTGCTTTCAATTGAATCCATTTGTGGTTTATTCTCTCTGCTTTAAATTTGTCAACCCTTTGACAGACTTCCTTCGGCACGGCTCAGGGTTCATCCCGAGAGTTCACCCCGAGGGGCAAGCAGGACAAGATCCTTCGGCCTTGCTCAGGGCAAGATTGGGCGGTAGAATGGGGACGTGAGAGTGGAGATTGACCAGAGTGGCAGGGTTGAAGATTTAAGCACAAATACAGTAGTGGCTTTTTCTAATCGAAGCCAAGTGGCGATTTTTATTGGTGCTGGCGAGAAGAGGATTGTTGTCAAATTTTTGAAAGGAAGTGTCATTTTTTCCAGTGATTTTGCTCCAACGTTTTTTTCCTTGCTTATTTTTCTTTTAGTTCAAGATTGCAAGGAAAAGTCTTTTCTTATTGATGAAGAATATACAGGGAAAAATTCAGTGATCGAAGAACTGTTGGTGGAATTATTCAAGTTTAAGAGGAGAAAGGCTCCAACGATCCGGTTTGGGCGGATAGGAAAGAAATCTCCAGCACATTGGTTGGCTTGGAACATTCACCGGAAGAGGATTAGAGATAAAACACTAAGAAAAATCTCAGCGAGGGAGGTTTTGGATCTGTTGGACAAAAAGAGAGCCGGCTCTGCTCGGCACACCCACCGAGTTTCACGATGAGGGTCCGCCTCGATTCCGACTGTATAGGTATTGTATTGTTTTTTTGCAAAAAGTCAAGATGATAAAGCGGCTGGATTTGCAAAATTTCCGCAATTATTCCAAGAAGAGTTTGGAATTTGGCGACGGAACAACATTGATTGCCGGGCCGAACGCGGCGGGAAAGACAAATGTTTTGGAAGCGATTCATATATTGGCCACGGGGAAAAGTTTTCGGGCGGAGAATGAACAGGAAGTCATTGGTCAATCGTCACTCGTCACTAGAATAGTGGGGGTGATCGGGGATGAGATAAAAGTAGTGAGTAATGAGACAAAAGAAAAGAAACGGGAAGTGGGAAACAGAAAGCCGGAACCAGAAGTGCGAAGTGAGAAATTAGACCAAACAGAATTGGAGATTGATTGGGACGGCCGAGAAAGGTTTACAAAGACTTACAAAGTCAATGGAGTGGGGAAAAGGATGGTGGATTTTGTTGGCAATTTTCGGGCGGTGTTGTTTTCTCCCCAGGATATTGAGATTGTGGCGGATTCGCCGGCAACGCGAAGGCGGTATTTAAATTCGGTTTTGAGCCTGGTCCATCGGGATTACCGGGTGGCAGGACACGTTTATGAACGGGCTTTGAGGCAGAGAAACAAACTGTTGTGGAAGGCGCGGGAATTAGGAATCAATAGGAATTTGGTGGAATTTGATTATTGGGACAAACTGCTAATTGAGAATGGAAGAATAATTCATGAAAGACGGAAGGAATACTTAAGTTTCTTAAGTAACTTAGGTGACTTAAGTTTGGATTACGACCACAGTGTTATCTCAAAAGAACGGTTGGAGAAATATGCCCGGGAGGAAATTGCGGCGGCTGCGACGCTGGTTGGGCCACAGAGAGACGATTTCACGGTCAAGATACAGGACAAAATAAAGGATAAGAGATTTAAGACAAAAGACAAGATAACGGAAGTGGAAGATGAGATAAAGGAAGCGGAAAGAGAGGTGAGAAATTGGCGGGATGTCAAATCGTTTGGGAGCAGGGGGGAGCAGCGATTGGCAGTTTTTGAAATTAAGCTGGGTGAGTTGGAATTTGTTCGGAGGGTGACCGGAGAGGATCCGGTATTGCTTCTGGATGATATCTTTTCAGAACTGGACCATTCCAACCGGCAGCATATCTTAAAGGTGATTCCAAGGCAACAAACCATTATAACAACGACGGATTTACATTTGGCGCAGAAGGAGCACGTGAGGGGATTTGATTTAATCAATCTCCCTGAGGCTGGTGCGGAATGACGGCTTTTTTTCTGAAATTATTCGCTGCTCGCTGAATACCTCGCAACTGGTTGCGAGGATGAAGCCGAACAGAGAAGACATCCGGGTGTCCAAAGGATACCCCGCGGTTTACCGCGGGGAGGATGTCATTTTCGTCGTAAACCAAGGAAGAGCCTGGTTTTTTGCTCAAAGAAATGAGCGGCTGTTACGCAGGCGCGGTGTGTTTTCTGGAGGATGGGGCGGGAGAGGCCGTGTTCAAGGGCTCCGTCGAAGGTGAGAGCGAGTCCCAGCCCAAGACCAAAGCGGGCGGCTTGGGGGGTGATGTCATTCTGGAATAGAGCAAGCGACCCCAAAGTTACCATGAACCCTAAAAGCATCTCATAATTACTGGATGGAGGGATCGGCTTTTCAGGCATCCGGGGATATTATAGTACTTCTTCTTTGGACCATTCAAGATATACCCATCATAAGGTAAACTGTCAGGCGTTTCCCGCATTTCGATGGGTATTATTCATCAAGATTATTGCAAATTAGAGGATGATGAATATAGAGGCGTTCTTTGTCTTCGCGCAGTTTCTTCATTTGCTCCTCGATGTTGGCTTTGGCCTGTTCGCGAACGGAGGAATCACCCACGTCATTAATGAAGTTGACAATTTCCTGCCATTTTTTAAAAAGGCTCCGGCGGCGGTTTTCCAGACCCTGGCTGATAATTTCGAATTGGGCGGCATGGGAAAGTTTGGACCACTCGGGATATTGGGCCAGTATTTCAGGATTATATTCACCAAGCTTGATGGCGTCTTGGAGAGTGAGGGAGTCTTGGGACATGAGAAAAGTATAACAGGTGATCTTGACAAAATAAAGTTGTACATATATCATATGTACAATGAAAGTGCAGGATCAGGAATTGGAGTTTGAATGGGACAAGGGGAACCGGGATAAAAGTCGTCTTAAACATGGAGTGACGTCAGATGAAGCAGAGAGTGTTTTCGCCGATCCAAAGTCAATTACTGTTTCTGACGAGAAACATTCAGAGGTTGAAGACAGATTGGCGATAGTGGGGAGATCGGAAGAAAAAAGGAACCTGTTTGTTATTTTTACCTGGAGGGAGGGCAAGATAAGGGTCGTTTCTGCCAGGAGAATGCATAAAAAGGAGGTGAAAAGGTATGGCAAAATTAAAAAAAATTCCTAAGTTTAAAAATGAAGATAAAGAGGCAAGATTTTGGAACCGGGTTGACTCTACAGAATATTTAGATTGGTCTAAGGCTGAACACTGGGTTTTTCCTAATTTAAAATTTTCTTCCAGGCCCATCACCTTGCGATTGCCGGGAGGACTGATTAATGGATATAAACTTAAGGCGCATAAGATGGGAGTGGCCTACCAAGGGCTGATGAAACAGGTTCTTTTTAAGGGGTTGGGGATGATTTAATTATTTATACCACTTCGCCTGGAGGTTGTACAACTTCGCGTAACGGCCATGAAGCTTTATCAGTTCTTCGTGGCTGCCGCGTTCGACGATTTGGCCTTTGTGGAGGACAATAATCTGATTGGCGATGCGGACAGTCGAAAAACGATGGGAAATTAGAATGAGGGATGTGTGGGTAGTGTGGGATATGAGGTTTCGAAAAACCTCATATTCAGATCGGGGATCGAGGGCGGAGGTGGGCTCGTCAAGAATGAGGACGGGGGAGTTTTTGAAAAAAGCCCGGGCGAGGGCAATTTTTTGCCACTGGCCGCCGGAGAGTTCTTCACCATGGAGAAAGTGTTTGCCCAGCATAGTTTTATATTTTTCCGGGAAGTTTTCAATGAACTCGGCGGCGCCGGAAAGGCGGGCGGCTTGGCGGATGCGGCCTATATTGTTAATGTTTCGGACGTCACCAAAGCCAATGTTTTCGCGCACGGTCATGTCATAGGTGCGAAAATCCTGGAAGATGACGCCGACGTTTTGCCGCAGGTTTGCAAGGTCGATTTTGCGGATGTCGACACCATTAATGAGGATTTGTCCGGAGGAGACGTCATATAGGCGAAGGAGAAGTTTAACCAGGGTGGTTTTGCCGGCGCCGTTTTCGCCCACGAGGGCAAGATTGCGGGCATTAGAAATGGTAAGGTTGATGTTTTGGAGGATGGGTTTGCCCGGCTCGTAGGCAAAACCAACGTTTTTAAACTCAAGGCAAAGCGGTTGGGAACGGTCAAGGAGTTTCGGATTTTTGGGACTGACAATTTTGGGTTGGAGACTAATGAATTCAAAATAGCGAGAGAGAAAAAGGTTGTGTTCGTAAAAGCGGGCCATGTAGGAAAAAAGTCCGGTCATGACATTTTGGAATTGACGGATAGTGCCGGTGAACATGGTGAGGTCGCCAATAGTGATGCGGCCAAAGATGGCTTGAAGCGCGGCAAAAAGAGCAACAAAGTAATAGACGAGGGAGCCAAAAACGTCCAGAAGAAAGCTGTAGAAATTTTGTTTTTGAGAAAGGGCTTTATTTTCGAGGATAAACTTGTCATTCATGGCGTCGAATTTGCCAACAAGATAGTCTTTGAGGTTGAAAACTTTGATTTCTTTGGCCGGGTCCTTGTAGGTTAAAAGATAGACAATTTGATTAATGGCCCGTTGGAAGGGAGAACGGCTGTCAGTGATGGAATAGGTCCAGTAGGAGAACTTCAGGCGGAAAAGGAGCCGGGGAAGGGAAAAGAGACTGATAATTAAGGGAGCCCACCAGGCGAGGCGGATGAGGATAACCAGAAGGGAGAGAAGTCCGACCAGGGAAGAAGCAATCTCAACAATGACCTGCATGGCTTGGGTCGGGCGGTAATTTATTTCCCGCTGGACTTTTTCCAACTGATCGTGGAATTTTGGGTCCTCAAAGTAGGAGAGGTCCAGGGAAGCGGAGTGGTCAATGACTTTTTTGATGGCAAATTTGGAGAAAATATCTTTAATGACGTCATAGCCGTGGGTGGCCAAATTGCCAAAGAGAGAATTTACGGCTTCGGCCAGAAAGGCAATGACAATCAGGATTATGATGGAGTTGAGGTGAGCAGAGGTGGGGCTTTTGATGGCGGTAATGATGGCGTCAACAGTGAGCTTGCCGATGTAGAGAGTAACGGCAGGCGTGACAGAGCTTCCGGCATTGGTGGCAAAGTAGAAGCTGGCCCATTTGGGAGAGCTTTCCCAAACCAGTTGAAGGACCTTTAAGCCAAGTCTGAGTTGGAAGGCAGCTTCGGTAAGAGTCTTTCTCACACATTAAATTTACACGAATTAGTGACGAATTAACACGAGGAGAGGCTGGTTTTTGCGGGAAAAGTGAGGTAAACTACGAAAGATACAAGATACAAATTCCAAGATACAAAGTAATGGTCCAAATACAAAATCCCAAAAAATATGACCTTGAAGATCGGACTTTGAGTTTTGGGAAAAGCATAATTATCCTAGTTAATTCTTTACAAAAAAATCAAGTTAACCTCAAAATTTCTGATCAACCAATTCGATCAGGGACTTCCGTAGGGGCGAACTATCGCGAAGCGAATGATGCCTTAGGCAAGAAGGATTTTTACATGAGGGTTAGGGTGGCAAGAAAAGAAGCAAAAGAAACAGTTTACCGCGGGGAGGATGTCATTTGGAATTTACTTTGTATCTTAGTGCTTGTTTCTTAGAGTTTTAGATTATGTATTCTCCAAAATTCACAATCTCTTCGAAATTATTAAAAGACATCGGACTTATTGAGGGGGCGAAGGCCGTGATTGAGAATGCGGCGCTTCTGCCGGCATGGGAAGCCAAGTTTAAGGAGGAAGCGGAAGTACGGGCGGTGCATTACGGGACCCACGTGGAAGGCAATGAATTGAATCTGGAGGAAGTGCGCAAAGTAATGGAAGGCCAGGAGATTGTGGCAAGGGAGCGGGATATTAAGGAAGTTATAAATTACCGGAAAGTGATTGACTACCTGGGCAAACTGGTCGAGAGAGGGGAAAAGAGGAAAGAAGGAGAAACATGGTTGAGAAAAGATATTTATAACAAGGCGACGCTTTTGGAGCTGCACCGGTTTACGGTGGCGGGGATTGTGCCTGAGGACCAGGTTGGCAAATACCGCAGTGTTCAAGTGGTGTTGCGGGATGTTTTGACCGGGGAAATTGTCCACCGGCCGCCGCCGGCAGTGGAAGTGCCCTACCAAATGGAGGATTTTTTTGACTGGCTCAACTCCCGGTCCGCTTGGGATCTGCACCCGATTGTAAAAGCCGGAGTAGTGCACTATGCCGTTGTGAATGTCCACCCGTTTTCAGAAGGGAACGGACGGGTGAGCCGGGCCATGGCGACCCTGATTTTTTTGAATGAAGGCTATGATATCAGAAGGATTTTTGCCCTGGAAGAATATTACGACCGGAACGTGGCCGGGTATTATTACGCAATTAAGACGGCGGACCAGAACCCGGACCATGATTTAACTTCCTGGCTGGAATATTTTGCCGAAGGGGTGGCGATTGAGTTTGTCCATATTAAGGAGAAAGTTTCGCATTTGTCCTTGGATTTGAAACTCAAAGCCCAAGCCGGGCAGCAGATTTTCTTGAATGAGCGACAGATTAAAATTGTTGAATATATTGAGAAGGTGGGTTATCTTTCCAATCAGCAGTTTGCCGAAATTTTGCCGATGGTGTCGGAGGACACAGTGCTGCGGGATCTCAAAGATCTTATGAATAAGAAAATTATAAAAAAGAAAGGAAAAACCAAAGCTGCCAGGTATATGATGCAGTAAACTTAAGTGACTTAAGGTTCTTAGGTGTCTTAATATTAGACATGACTATTAAAGCACTTTCCGAATATTTTCAGAAACTGGAATCTACGCCGTCTCGTAATCAAATGGTGGAGATTTTGGCGCAACTTTTTAAGGAAGCACGTGAGGGCGAGATTGACAAGATTGCCTATCTTTTACAAGGCCGGGTGGCGCCTTTGTATGAACCGGTGGAGTTTGGGATGGCGGATAAGATGGTGATAAAGGCTCTGGCACAGGGGTATGGGATCGACACAGAGGAAGTGAGTAGGATTTTTAAGAAGGTTGGGGATTTGGGGTCAACTGCTGATACACTTAGTCATGATGTATCGATACATCATCAATATGTGCATCAGACTGTGTCGGAGGTTTTTGAGAAGTTGTTTGCCGTTACGCGGTCTGCCGGGAAGGGTTCGGTAGAGAAGAAGATTCAGCTACTGGCGGATTTGCTTAAGGAAAGCGATCCGTTGTCAGCTCGGTATATTGCCCGGATTCCGGTGGACAAGCTAAGGCTGGGGTTCTCGGACATGACGATGCTGGATGGGCTGTCGTGGATGATTGACGGGACAAAAAAGAACAAGGACAAGATTGAGGCAGCATATAATATCCGGCCGGATCTGGGATATATTTCTTCGCAAATTAAAATCAGCGGATTGGCGGGAATTTCTCAGGTAAAACCAAAGGTGGGGACGCCGATTTTGGTGATGCGGGCGGAGAGATTGACGTCAACAGCGGATATTCTGGAGAAGTCAGGAGGAAAAGTGGCGGTCGAACCGAAGCTGGACGGTTTAAGAACACAACTACACTTTAGCTTTAAGAGGGGAGGTCTCTTGAAGCTATTTAGCCGGGGGATGGAAGATGTGACAAAAATGTACCCGGATTTGGCGGCGGCGGCACAGAGAGAATTAAAAGGGATTGACGAAGTGATTTTGGATGGCGAGGCGATCGGCTTTAATCCGAAAACCGGGAAGTATTTGCCATTTCAGGAGACGGTGCAGAGGAAAAGGAAGTATGAGATAACGGAATTTGCCAAAAACGTCCCTTTAAAATATGTTGTGTTTGATTGCTTGTATCTGGATGGAGAAAGCTTAATTGACAAGACTTATCTTGAAAGGAGGAAGAAGGTGGAGGGGATCCTTCGACAGTTCGCTTCGCAAGCGGCTTCGGACCCGCCTCACCCGGTTAATAATAAGGTAATCATTCCGGCGGAGATGAGAATCGTTGATGACGCGGGGGAAATGGAAAAAATCTTTGACGAGACATTGAAGAGAGGTCTCGTCAAAGATTTTTTCCATTTCCCCCGCGTCATCA
>CAZRUW010000122.1:0-1589 GCA_964603445.1 uncultured Gammaproteobacteria bacterium
GCCTTGGTTTCCATCTTTGGCCGGGAAACCCCCGTTGAACTTGACTTCCTGCAAGTTTCAAAGCTGTGAAACCAAAAAAAATTAGAAGCGCCGCCTTCAAAGCCACAAGCAGTACCGATAAATGCCCCGCTAAACTTGGGCCAAACTTAAGCCAAAGTTGAAATTAAAATTGCAAAATGTTACTATAGGTTCATGAAACGTAAAGAACTGGCTAAAACACTGACGGTTGCGGGAGCCGTTGAAGCAGGTAAGTTGGCCATAGCTGCCGGATTTTGTGTCATTACCGGCCGGGTAAGTCCAGATGCCATTCTAGCCGGCTACTTTCTTTCCACCACCCTTGAAACTGCAGGTTTTGCCGCCGTCGCCATCGCCTTAAAAAACAGCCGCATCAAACTGCTCGAAGGCGACGTTGACGTCCTCGGAACAAAACTCAGAACCCGGTTAACAAGGGAGTCGAAAGCTCGCGTCAACGCTCAGATAGCTGCTGCCCTGGCCAGACAGGAGCAAATCATAGCTCAAAATCGGTGCGATCAAGCTAAAGCGTACGTTCGTGGTAAAAGCCGCAACCCTCCAGCTGACTTTTATTCTGACAACTGACAAGGTGCATCCCCCTATTTACTTCAATCCGGCATTTCTTTATAATTCCCTTACCAATCAAAAATTGGGAGGTTTACCCTGAGCTTGCCGAAGGGATGAAAGCCGAATCTGCTAGAAGTCCTCTTTTAGTACTTCGGACATCCAAAAATAAAATATCAAAAATACATATCAAATATTTAAATATTTTCTTCTTGATATGTATATTTGATCCTTGATATTTAATATTTGATATTGAAACATGGCCAAGAAAATAAAAACCATTATCAAACTTAATCTTCCCGCCGGAGAAGCCACTCCCGCCCCGCCGGTTGGTCCTGCTCTTGGCCAGCATGGGCTTCCCATCATGGACTTTGTCCGATCCTACAACGAAAAGACCGCAGACAAAAAAGGCCAGATCATTCCCGCAGTGATAACGGTTTATGAAGACCGAACTTTCAGTTTCATTACCAAACTTCCCCCGGTTTCCGAACTCATTAAAAAAGCGCTTGTGCTGACGAAAGGAAGTGGAAAAGCCGGCCGGGAGGAAGCGGGCAAACTGACCCGCGATCAGGCTCGAAAAATTGCGGAAATGAAAATGCCGGATCTAAACGCCAATGACAACCTTGACGCGGCGGAAAAAATAGTTGCCGGCACTGCCCGCAGTATGGGAATCAAAGTCGAATAATTAAATGAAAAAAGAGATAAGAAAGTTAAAAAGCAAAACCATTCCTTTAACTCTTTAAGACTTTTTTAATTTCTTTCTTCTCTTTTCTCTCTTATTTCTTATTTCTGTTATGGGTAAGATTAAAACCGTCGTCATGGGAGATATTGAGGCAGAAGAAAAGGCCCGCCAGAGGGCTGAGGCTAAACGTGCCCAAAAAAAGGCGGGAAAAGAAAAAACCAAACAAGAAAAGGAAACTGTAAAAATCACCCAAGAAGTCCAAGAAGCCACCACAGTCCCGGAAAAATCAGAAAACTCAGAAAATCAGACAATCAGATCATCTGATCGATCA
>CAZRUW010000123.1:0-3221 GCA_964603445.1 uncultured Gammaproteobacteria bacterium
AGAGGAGTAGTTTTGAAGTGGTGGTGAAGAATTTGCTTTTCTTCCCCGGACAGGTCAATTTTTATCACCCATTCAGCTTAGCAAAAAGGTGACATTTTGTTTTTCATTAGCTATACATCCCGGCCCCGGCAGGAGAGGGACAGAATTTGTTTCGCTCCAAAATCAACCAAACAATTATTCCACGGTCGTGGAATAATTGTTTGGCCAATTCTTCATATTAAAAAGATAAATACGGCACTTTCTTTGGATCCAAACCTAACACCCGGCAAGCTTCGGCATCCACCTCGACGCCATTCTTTCCCACAAAAAACAGCCCTTGATCTTTCACCACCCTCTGATCAGGTTGACAATAATTTCGCACCAACGTTTTTATACCTTCAGCCACCCATAACGCGCAGTCAAACAATGATGTATACAAAATGTATACATCCTTGACAACTTCAGGCACACTGGCATGGTTTTTGCCATGAAACGGCACCATCCGTGACGGGTGCGGAACCAGGCCAAACAGATTCTTAACCGCCATCGAAACCATTATTGCCGGAGTGCCTTCTTCGGTTTTAATCTTCGCCAAACTGAGAAGGGTCGCTTTTTCCCTGATTTCAAAAAGTCTATTCGGGACATAAGAATAAAGTTCCTGCCACTTAAGCAACTTCCCTTTCTGCCTGACAATATCTTCTACAACGCGCGGATCCACACACTGGCCGCTCCAGAACTCATTGGTCGCATTAATATAGTCTGCTTTGTGTTTCGCCAAGACTTTTCCGATCCCCGTCGTCTTCAAAAAATATTGGTCCTGCTTTTTGTAAAAATCCCAAAACTTCTTGCCGCCCACCAGGCTCACTCCCTGACCGTAATGCTCCTCCCTCCTGTCAAACCGCAGGCCCCGATTCGGGGTGTAACTTTCCACCACCAACTTTTCCTGCTTCGGAAAGGCCAACAAAACCCAGTCCAAAATCTCGGCTTCGGTAAATTCCCCCTCAACATTGGAAACCCAATTGGGCTTGACCACCAGATATTCTGAATCTATATTGAAGGATCGAAGCTGTCTAATAAAATCCCGAGGCTTCCGGAAAGTCATCCCGTCAAGAATACCACAACCCACCCCGTATCCCATAACCAGTGAGTAAGGCGACGCCTTGTTTTCCTTGCTTTCCTTGTTTTCTTGTTTTACGAGGTCAACCTCACTTAATTATCTTCATCAGAAGACTCCCTGTGAAACCAGAACTATTTTCCTGTAGCAGAAGTTGCTAACGCTTTGACACATGCTTCCAAAATAGTGTCTCGAACATCCGCATAATTAATCCAGAAGCCTCTCCCAGCTACCTCTGGGTAAGCTATCTTTAGAGCATCCACACCATCTGAATAAGTAAAGGGCGGCTTCACAATAAAACATCGCTCTCCGGGTCCAAGTGGCACTTTCAGATCGGCCTCACTAATTGGACCTGATTCTCCACTGTTTGGTAAAGGCGTCCGAATAGGAAGTGGCGTCGCCGGTCTAGACTCTGTTGGAAGCGATGCTGGCTGGTTTGGGAAAGCCGTTGGCAGTTGAACAACAGGGATACTTTTTGGATCAGCATCCTGTGACTGTGGTGACGGGTTCGGATCCACCGGCGAAAAACCCGGTTTCACAGCAACACTCGGCTGTGTCACAGCAGACAAAAACAAACTGCCGGTTCCAACAATTAATATCATCGCCGCCGCCCATTGTAATGGATTACGTTTATGGTGATGATTAATTACAACCTCGTTTGCCCCAGAAATACTTGTTTCATGTCCGCCTATGCGAACCCCTGTTGTCCCGGTCCTCCCTCCTTTATTCTCATTTCCATAACGGTTGGTCCAACTGCGATGGTCATTAATTACCGTTGAAGATGTCGCTGTCCGCGTACTAGTCCGCGATCCACCCGCCCTTGTTTCCAACCCAGTTTGAAGCCCAGTAGCTTGATTTGTCCATGGCATCTCCCAAGCGCTGGATATCGCTCTCGATGCCATCTTTATCCCAACAAGCGTACCTGCAAATATGGTCATCACTCCAATCGCACCAGCTGCCATCGGAACCGCAATCACCCCGCCAATTATAATTGCTCCACTAAAAACAATCACGGCCCCCTCTATTGCCACCACTTTTAAAGCTCCACCCCCGCCGCTACCTCCCATATTGTCATAAGCCGATGGGATTCTAATTGCAGGGGTCTTGTACTCGGCCAAAGCCCTTGAAGAACCTGTGGGAATCAAAGACTGAGAAACCGGTTTGGGATCAACATGGTAGTTTGCAACAATTTCATCAGTCATATTAAAAAACGGAACTAACTTTTTTCCTCACTTAAGGTTCCACCCAACCCACACTTCTTGATAAAATGACCCAATTTGTGAGCATCACTCTTGCCCGCCATTCTTAAAGCTTCTTGCGTCGGCCGCCTTACTGCCAAAAACATCAATAGTCAATTTCGCAATTGTGCGGTCGCGACCCTCTTGATACAAAACATCTGCCAACCGGCGGTCAAATTCTTCCCGCTGCTTCCCCAAATCAGCAAGTGTTTGACAGTATATCCTCATCGCTTTCGCGTATTCATTTAAATTTGCCTGGTGCTGATCGTCCCAATCTTGAGAGGTTTTTGCAGTCCAAACAATGCTCGAAATAAGAGCCAAACCAAATATTGACGCCTCAGCAATCGCATCAGTTGAAATCGCGGGTGTAACTGTCCGTTGCTCAACATAAGATCGAATTGTACCCTGAAGAAGCCAAGGAGCGACATGAACAAAAACATCTATCCCAACCAACCGCTTGCCAAACTCTCGAATTAAGGCAATCCTACCACGTGGTCGAGGTTCAGTTGGCACACTTGACTCAACCACCCTCTGACGCATTGATAACTTCAGGTTTTCTTGAGCTTCCAGAGAAGCTCCACGAAACCAGGGTAAAGGCATGATGGCCCTATAGTATCACTATTTAAGGCATTTCTCAAGAAGTCGTAAAAAATGAAACTCCACGGCTAAAAGCCGTGGTCCGCCATTGGCGGACGGCTTCGCCACGTCTGACGTGGCTTCGCAAAGTATTCTTTTCGAGCTTGCTTCACCCACTGGCAAAGCCAGTGGTGCTTGCAAGTTCAAAAATAAACTAACTTCCCCATTTACTTTTTTGCCCTTCTTGTTTATACTCCCCTTGACAGCTCGTGTAGGGCTGTTATTTAGTGCAAAGAAGAAATAAAATAGAAGAA
>CAZRUW010000124.1:0-29704 GCA_964603445.1 uncultured Gammaproteobacteria bacterium
CAACCTCAAAGTATTCGTGAATTAGAAAATTTCTCATGGAAGAAACTAAGCCCCACGGAATCTCTTTAGAACTATTTTTTAGTCCTTCAGGCAAGTGACGTACCGCCTCCCCAATAATCTCAATTTGTCTTATAACGGCACTTTGTTTCTCTCTATTTGTTTGAAATTCCTCTGCGGAGACACCGTCGAGAAACGATTCGATAAGTCCACAGGCGTCGCGAATGTGTTCAAGATACGGTCTGGAATTGCCTGTCATAAAATCGGATATTGATTTTGCATAATTGATTCTTTAAGGTACGGGGAAATTGCTTTATATGACACAAGGTCAACATCTTTTCCCAATACGTCTTGGAGTTTATTTTGTAAATCGATAGCGTCTAGCAAACTTGCACCTTTTGGGAATTCTACCAGGAAGTCAATATCACTGTCCTCTTTTTGATCTCCCCGAACATATGAACCAAAAAGGGCCGACCGGATTATTCCGGCTTGTTTGAGAACGGGAACAGATTTTTGTCTAATTTTATTAAGATCTGCCATATCGATATTATATCAGTTTGGCAATTTTAGCTGAAAAAGAAGTCTGGTATTTGTAAAAATCGTATTTGACCAAAAATAATCCTCGTGGTGTTCGGAGTTCAACTTGTTCCGTAGCGTTTTAACAGGTGACTAAATTCCTGCCCTGTTAAGCGAAGTAGCTCCGAATCACGCCAAAGAGGCGTATTAGTAATCTCACAGCCAAACCAATCTAAAGGCTGATAATTCTTTGCTTCTTCTTCGCTTCTAAATTCGACCTCAATTCGTATTAATCCTTCAAACTTGCCGTGATAAACTCTAATTTTAATTTCTGGGTTTTCAGAAAAAGTGTAGCTGTCCCGAACGACTGAAAATTCAGCTAATGATTTAAGCATGTTAAATTCTTCTTGAGAAATACTCATTTTCTGTTTAGTTCTGGAAATGACGGAAATTTTTTCCATCCGTTCAACTTCATATTTGTTGTTTATTCGTTGAATTCGAAGGTCAATTTTCTTATCAGTAAGAAGATAATACCGTTCAAATTCTTCATGCCTTAGATTGCTTAAATCAGGCCTGTTCTTGGGTAAAAATTTTCTTTTGATTTCTTGTTCTTCCATAACTTCGTATTTTGATCTGATTTTATCATTCTTCCCTTTGCCTATATTGCAAGGCTTCGGCCACGTGTTCCAGTTTAATTTCCGAAGAATTGGACAGGTCAGCGATGGTTCGGGCAACCTTCAAGATGCGATGAAAACCCCGGCCCGAAAGGTTCATTGTGGTGATTGCTCTTTGCAACAGCTGTTTAGTAGGTTCATCAATTTGGCAGAATTTCTTGATATCTTTGGCGGACAGTTCGGCGTTGCAGGTGAGTTTTAGCCCTTGGAACCTTTTTTCTTGTTGATCCCGGGCTTTTTGAACTCTCTCCCGAATTGTTTTGGAACTCTCTCCCGGGGCAAAGGAGGAGAGCTTATCAGCGGGAATGGAAGCGCAAAAAACATGGAGGTCAATGCGATCAAGGAGGGGTCCGGAAAGTCTCTTACGATAGGAAGATATCTGATGGGAAGTACAGATGCAGGCTTTTTTGGTGTCGCCAAAATAGCCGCAAGGGCAGGGATTGGAAGCGGCAATGAGGATGAATTTGGCCGGAAATTGGCTGGTGCCGGCTGCCCGGGAAACGGTAATAAACCCGTCTTCCAAAGGCTGGCGCAGCGCTTCCAGAACGTGGCGGGGAAATTCCGCAATTTCATCCAGAAAAAGAGTCCCCCGATGGGCCAGGGAAATTTCTCCCGGCTTGGGATGGACACCGCCGCCGATTAAGCCAATGTGGGAAGTGGTATGGTGGGGACTTCGAAATGGTCGTTTTTTGACAATCGGGCTTTCCGGGGAAAGAAGGCCGTTGACGCTGTAAACTTTGGTGGTTTCGATAGCTTCCGGTTCCGTCATTTTCGGCAAAATGGAAGGAAAGGTTCTGGCCAGGAGAGTCTTGCCCGCGCCCGGACTGCCTTGCAAAAGAATGTTGTGACCGCCGGCCGCCGCGATTTCCAGGGCCCGTTTGGCGCTTTCCTGGCCGCGGATGTCGGCAAAATCAAACTCAAAATTGTCCTCAACGGAAAAATCCAGCTTTTCTTTTGGGGCAATTTCAATCGTTTTTACCCCTAAGAAATGATCAGCTAATTCCCGCAAATTTGAAACCGGATAGATGTCAACGTCAGAGACGATTGCCGCCTCTTTGGCGTTAACCGCCGGGACGAAAATTTGTTTAAACTTTTTCTCCCGAGCCAAAAGAGCAATGGGTAAAACGCCAGGCGTAGCTCGCAGTCCTCCATCTAAAGAAAGCTCGCCCAAAAATAATGCCTGGGATAAATCTTTTTCTAAAGAACCATTAGCTAATAACAACCCCATAGCAATGGGTAAATCATAGAGAGAGCCTTCTTTCGGCAGATCCGCGGGAGCCAGATTTACGGTGATTCGGTGTGTGGGAAAATCTAATCCGGAATTATTAATCGCCGACCGAACCCGCTCCTTTGATTCCTCGACTGCCTTATCTCCGAGGCCAACTATTTGAAAAGAAGGCAAAGCCCGGGATGCGACATCAACTTCCACGGTGACAAGAATGCTATCCAACCCCAAAACTGCGCCGGAAGAAACTTTGGCGAGCATTGCATCCATAATACTTCAAGACGTGTGATGTGAGAAGTGTGAAGCTTGATTAGGAAGTGGGAAATGAGATTAATGGAAATTAATCCATTTTTCTCGCAGCTTTGTCAACTTTTTGCCGAGGATACTGTATCTTTCAATCAGTTCGTCGGCATATTTGTAGTTGATATATTTTCGACTTTTGGCGAATGCTATGTGGTTCATCATTTCGTTTGCTTCAGCAAGCGCATCGCGAAGAAACTTCTTGAATTCTTTTTGGGATTCTCTTTTAGAATGAAACTCCACGGGCAAAGCCCGTGGTCCGCCATTGGCGGACAGTTTCGCCAAGTATTCTTTTCGAGCTTGCTCCTGCCTGCCGGCAGGCAGGTCACCCACGGGCAGAGCCCGTGGTGCTCACAAGTTCAAAAATAGCCCTCGGCAATTAGCGAGGGAATTGATCTGGAAGCTCGCTTCATTTGATCAACGAGTAAGAATTTCTCTTCTGGAGGAAAAAACTTGAGGGTCTCGTCTATTTCGATGCTGAGCTGAAAAGACTCTTTGTATACATCCAGGTCCAGAAAACTTCAAATCACGAATTCATCCTGTCACACTTCCCATTTCCCGATCTAGCTTCCCAGCTCGCACTTCTCAATTCAGTTTGTGAAATTTTAAGGGCGAATAAACATTGGCCACTGGTTGGCCAGCTGTTTGACAAAGCCCAGCTTTCCAAAGAGCCTTTCCTGATCGGTTACAGCCAGAACTTCATAAATTTTCTTCTTTTTAGCCTCGGACAAACAGGCTTTGACTAATTGAGTTCTGTAACCTTCACCCTGGTATTTGGGGTCAACAACAAGTGACCGGACTTCAGCTAGTTTTTGGTTATATACCCATCATAAGGTGAACTGTCGTGCGTTTCCCGCATTTCGATGGGTATTATTCATCAAGATTATTGCAAATTATAAGATGATGAATATAGATTTCCAAAGCGGCACAGCCGATAACTTCTTTGTTCACTTCGCAAACATAGAAATATGGAAGAACCTTTGTTATTTCCTTCCTGCTCCGGGGCAAAATTTTGCTGTTTTTAGCTCCCCAACTAATGAGTTTTTGTATTTTAGGGATATCTTTTTTATTAGCTTGGCGAATCATGGATAGATCCCGATTTTAGCATAAAAATGGTATAATATAGGGGCTCTCTAGGATCGAGCAACTACCCGCCAACAGCTATGCAGTTGCGGGCGGGAGGAAAGTCCAGACAGCAGGAAGCAGGGTGCCTAGATTAATTTCTAGGGTCCGCCATTTGGCGGAATGGTGAAGCCACAGAGACGAGACCGATCCGACCCTAAAGGTGGGATCAGGTGTGAAACGTTGGGTGCAAGTCCCATCTTTGGCTCAGCTTTATCGCAAGGGTTTTCCCTGAGCGAGCCGAAGGGTAATTCCCCCCGCTGCAAGGTGCCGAATGGCTTTAATACAGCTTCCTAATTAGCCGAAGTAGCACCGCATAGATAGATTGTTGTTTACCCTGAGCGCAAGCGAAGGGCCGCAAAACAGAATCTGGCTTACGAATCCCGGAGAGCTTTTTTGTGGCTATTGCCGAGGATTTGATGAAGATGTTCAATAACGACTTTTAACGAAGCGACAATCGGAACGGCAGCAACATAGCCCAGCAGGCCGAAGAGATGCCCCCCGGCCAAGACGACAAACAAAACCACCACGGGATGAAGTTTGGTCATCCGGCCCAAGACCTGAGGAATAATGAAAAGATCTTCCATCTGGCGAAGGACAAAATAGAGGGCCCCCACGGCAATAAGGTCAACCATCGGAACAAAACTGAAACGGGATACTTCGTCGGTAAAGGCGATGGTCATGGCCACAACAGCCGCAATTACCGGACCGACAAAAGGAATCAGTTCCGCAAAACCGGTGAAAACGGAGACAATCAGGGCATAGCGAAGGCCAATTATTGATAAGCCAATGAAGGTAAAAGTGCTCATGATGACAACCAAAAAAAGCTGGCCCCGGAGATAGTTGCCAAGAACGCCGTTTATTTTCTGAAGGATTAATTGAATTTCATAGGCTACCTTTGAGGGCAAAAGCTGCAGAAAATTTTTGACAAATTTTTGACCGTCCCGAAGAAAATAGAATGAAGCCATAATAAAAACCAACACGCTGATGGTCCGGTTGACAGCGCCGGGCAAAGAAGTCACAATTCTTTTTTGGGGATAAAGAAGCGATGAGCGGGCGGACTCGAAACTGTCCTGCACTAACGGTTGAAACCAATCCGGCAACGAGGCAATGGTGCTGTTGGCTTCGTGGACAAATATCCTGGTTTCCCGGGCAAACTGCTCTGATTCTAATGTGAGATTGCGGCCGACAAAAAAAACCAAACCGGCCAGGATCCCGATTAGGGTAAAGTAGATAATAGCGATGGAAAGGCCCCGCGGAAGTCCTGCCCGGGTGGTTAAAAATGTCACCCAGGGGTTTAAAAGATAGGCAAAAGCGGCCGCCAGGACAAACGGGGCCAGGGTGCCCCTGACCAGATATAACGCCCAACCCCCGACGGCAATTACTCCCAAATAAAAAAGATGGCGCGCTGACAGTTTCATCTCTGCCTATATTATACTCTCCGAACTCTGATCTTTCGAAGCAGAAGCGAAGAAAGCGAGAGAACAACAATGACCAATCCGGAAATAATCAAAACGAGGTTCTCTTTGCCCTGGGGCGGTTTAACCGAACCCGGAGTAATTTTGGCTGAGTTGCTCTGGTTTTGAGGGTTCCTAATTGCCGAAGCGGTTCCCAAAATTTCGGGAAAATTTTCTATTTCAGAAGAGGTACTCCCCTGTTCATTTTTGTCCGGTTCCAATGGCATGATTGCCGCCGCGGTCGCTTTTGTTTCCGCCGCCGGCTCCAATGTCAAGAGAAATTCCGCTTCATTAAGGTTGGAGTCAAAAAAAGTTTCCGTATCTTTTTTTCGAATCCGCACCCGGATGAAGTATTTACCTGGCGGCTTATCTTCCCCAACCCGACCGATTATAGGGCCTTCCCATTTTCCGTCTCTGTCCGTTTTGATCTGGGGAAAATTAAGCCAACTTTCATTGTCAGCGTAAAAAGCTTCTCCTCTTTGGGTTTGGCCTTTTCCCAGGGAACTTTCAGAAAGACCGGCCCGGAATTTGAGAAAATACTCATGTTCGGCTTCAAATTTTTCCAGTTTTAGACTGAGGGAAAAAGGGGTGCCTAGATTAAAGCTGTTTCCAAGGGTAACGCTTATTTGGGGTTCGATCTTGGCTTCAACAGTGGCCGCCGGAGGCAACGTGGGTTCCTCAACTTGGGCGGGGATAAGGCTTTGGCATTTTACCAAAGACTTGCTGGGGGCAAGATTACTTTGCCATTCTCCCCCATCAGGCACCCGACCGTAAGATTTATCCGTTTGGGAAGAGGTGTAACCAAAAAAGTCAGCTATAGTGCCATCGGAAATAAAAAGAGTCGGAGTGTCGCCATTATTATTCAGAAAACTGGTCAGCTCCCAGTAGCAGGTTAATTGCGACGGTAAGACACCGGACAAAGCGACTTTAGGAGAACTGCCGGAGTCGGAGCCAAAATCTTTATCGTCGTCAAAAAAATAATCAGAGAGGTCAGCTGAAGCTGATGCCGGATTGAAAAATTCGACCCATTCGGGATTGCCGGAAGACGGGGCCGGTAAAAATTCGTTTATAACCACTTGGGCAAAGACATCTGAGGGAAAGAAGAACAGCAGCAGAAAAAATGCAAATCCCGTCTTAAAAAGACGCGGCATAGTTCCAGTATTTCGCTACTGCAAATGCAAGTAAAGGGTCATTTTGCCCTTTTTGCCTCAAAAGGCTTGCCTCAAAAGGCGACGCCTTTTGAAGTCAGTCGTTAAAATCAATCAGCAAATTTTTAATCAGTTCGGGGTCGCAGTAATTCTTCACAAAAGAGAAATAGTCTGACCTCGGGTCAGTTCGTCTAAAATAACTTAAAATCTGATCGGTTTTCAGCCATTCTGTTTTCCTTCGCCCAAGATAATCCGGAAACGAATTTGGCAAGCGAATTTTTTCCCAGTCAGCAATGGGGGCTTTCAGAAAATTGTGGGGGTTAAGATGGATATACCGTGATAAATGGAGTAATTGTTCATCTGTTTCGATCAGGACAGCTTTATAAACACCTTGGTAAAGCTTCCCAACTCGATGGTATCTTTGGTTAAAATACATTGTGTATCGAGTACCAAGAGAGTTCAAAAAAGAGTCGATCGAATTTTCTTCTTTTTGTTTAACCAAAAAGTGGAAATGGTTAGGGATGAGGCTGTAGCAATGAAGTTCGATCTCACCAGAAAAATTATTGAGGTCTAAAAGCTGAAGGGCTTTTGCCTTCTCTTTGTAGTTTGCTTCCGGCGATCGAACAACCTTATTTAACTCAGCTGTGTTCTTGGGGAGCAGATAAGTTTTCAAGTAGGAAAGAAAGACGGAGTAATCCTGTTCATCTAGGAAAATATTTCTTTTTTCGACTCCGCGGTTATAGAGGTGGTAAAAGGAATCAGCCAAATAGCGTTTGATTGAGTTTTTGGCAGGCACATTGACAGATTATCATTGTTTTATCACCATTGTTGGTTCTTTCTAAGACTGGTTTAGACTCGAAAGGCGACGCCTTTTGAGGCTCGGAACAGGAGTTTATTGGAGATGCAAGTAAAGGGTCAGCTTTTCCTTGGAGGGAAAAATTCGGAGATTGTTGCCAAAGCTGTTGCTGTCGCACCTGTCCGATTCTTCATGAAGGCCGTTGAAATAGGTAAAAAACAAACCACTATTTGACGAGCGGAGAAAAAATTTCGTTTTGGATTTTGGTGTTCAGGTTCAGCCTTACCGCACCGAGTCAATTTCACTGATACTTGCCAGGGAATACTTGGAAGTAAAGGGAATTTTTTGTCCGTTTTCCACAAAGGGATCATTCATAAGATAATTGCCTTTGGAGCCGCTGACCAGAACCACAAAATGGCTCGGTCCGCTGCCAATGCCTACCACGACCGGCGCAGGTAACTCACTGTCAATAAAAGATATTTTATCTGCGGTTGATAGATAATTTCCTTGCCACCTCACCCGCGTTAGATTCCCGCCAGCATCAATATCGTAATTCAAAAAGGCAGGATAGTAGACAGCAAAGTTTGAGGAAAGACTATTGATAGTCAACGGGGTTACACTGCGGCGCCCATAATGAGTGGCAACCATGGCCATTGAGGTTATCAGGCAACCGCTGTTGGCCAAGGTATAACCAGTATGGTTGAGAGGCAGAGCTCCCCAGCTGCTGTCCCGCTGATTATAATAACAACCCCAGTCGTCGCATTTGGTTTGGTTGGAAAGCAGACCGGCTCCGCCCTGACTGGAAACGAAACCTTGAAACGCAGCCAGTTGGGCGGCCGCTTGATCCCGCAGCTGCCGGTATAGTTGTTCGTCATTTTTTGTCTCTGTCAGCAGGGTTTGCTTTTCTTTATTTTGGTTGTTAAGTTGGGCCTGATAGGCTTTTAGCTGAAGGGAAAGCGCCTCAACCTGCTTTTTTTTGTCTTCAAGGAGACTTTTCTGGTCATTGTAGTTTTTCTGGGTTTCAGCCATCTGAATCATGAGGTTTTTGTCATGTTTCTGGGCCAGGCGAAGATATTCCAAACGCTGCCAAAAATCACCGAAACTGACAGAACTTAAGAGATAGAGAACCGGGTCCGAACGGCCGGCAATGTAGGTTTCTGAGATCCTGCGGACCAGAACGGTGGAGACGTGGGCCAAAGAATTGGAAATGTTATCAATTTTTCCGGAAACGGAGGCAATATCGTTTTCCAGACGGTCAAGTTTGGCCGAAGTTAAGTCGATCTGGGTACGAGTCAGGGAAATTTGGGCATCAAGATAGTCAATTTGTGATTGAAGAGTTTCGGCCCTACCGGCAGTTTCCTCAACCAGGCGCTGGTAACAATCCCTTTTTGCTGCCAAGTCCGAAATGCCCGCACAAGCGTCATCAGCGAAAACGCGGTCGGAAGCCAGGAGTAACGAAAGGGATGCTGCTATAATTATTAAAACCTTCAGTTTGCTCATGGACCATTTTGACGGTCAATTTTTTAAATAGCGCCAGACGGCAAAAAAGCTTCCAGAAACACCCACGGCCGCGCCGACAAGAATACCCCCGCCCAGAAGTTCCAGCATAAAGATCGGCGAAACCGGCAACAGGGCCAGGCCGGACAGATAGGGCAAAAGGTATGGGGTGGAAAAAAAGACAATCAGGTACAAAACGGCCCAGGAGATCAGGGCCCCGAAGGCTCCGTAGAAAAATCCTTCAAAAAGAAACGGGCTTCTGATATACCAAGTCGAGGCTCCCACCAGTCGTTCGACGTCAATTTCTTCCTTGCGCAAGGCAATCTTCATGCCAATGATTGTCAATATTGTGAAAAGCGAGGTGGCAACAAGAAAAACAACCAGGCCCACCCCGAATTTGCGGATTTTGTCCAGGACATTAATAAGAGAGTTGACAACGTCCTGTTGGTAGGAAATTTCCTCAATGTTTGAAGCTTTTTTCAAAATCTGATAGAGGGCGGGCAGATCGGCGACATTCTTGGCAGAGACTTCAAGACTGGAGGGCAAAGTATTAGCCGAAACCAATTCCAAAAGAAGCGGATCACTCTTGTTGCGCTCCCGGTAAATAGCCAGAGCTTCCTCCTTGGAAACAAACTTGACACTGGCCGCCTTGCCGGTATCCTGAATCTCGGTTTTGAGGTTAAGCACTTGATCTTCGGCGGTTACAGTGTCATTAAAAAAGGCGATTACCTGAGGTTTTTGCTCCAAATAGGTTAAGAGTCGGGAGGAGCCCAACGACAACAGGAAAAAGGACAAGATAACAAACATTGTCAAGGTCATGATCATGACCGCGGCCAAGGCTTGATAGGGAGAGCGCCGCAGGTGTTGCCAGGTAGTGGAAAATTGATGCTTCATAAGAGTAATCCCGAATATTCGAATCAAAACCCGATATACCAATATACGAATTTGTATACCGGAAGAAATTAGTTAGCCCGGAGCGCAAGCTGAGCTTATTGAAGCTGAGCAACGCGCGCAAGCTTTGCTGAGATTATATTAGAGAGTTATTATCTATACTTGCCTTTCTTGTCTGAAATAACGTGTCCGTCCTCGATTCTTATGACCCGCCGGTTGAGCGTATCCACGATCTCGATGTTGTGAGTCGCCATTAAAACCGTGGTGCCCGCTTTGTTTATTTTGTCAAGAATCTTGACAATTTTCCAGGCGTTGGCTTCATCAACATTGCCGGTGGGTTCGTCGGCCAGAAGATATTTCGGGTCCCCGGCCAGGGCACGGGCGATGGCAACTCTTTGCAGTTCCCCGCCGGAAAGCTGGGCCGGAAAAAAATCCTTTTGGTTTGACAGGCCAACTAGAGACAATTTTTCCTCAACTTCGGATTTAATCTCTTCTTTTTTCTTTCCCAGAACCCACAGCGACAAGGCGACATTTTCAAAAACGCTCCGGTCAGAAAGGAGCTTCAAATCCTGGAAAACACAGCCGATTTTTCGACGAAGCTCCGCAATTTTCCCCCCGGAAATTTTGGGGATATTATGTTCATCAACAATAATTGTTCCCGAGGTCGGCAGGAGGTCTTTAATTAACAGCCTAAGGAGAGTAGTTTTTCCGGCACCGGAAGGCCCGACCAGAAAAACGAATTCGCCATCATTAACCTCAAAACTGACGTTGGAAACAGCAGTGGTCCCGTCAGGAAACTTTTTGGTGACCTCGTCAAATTTAATCATGACTTCTTTATTATACAGTGCTTCCCAAATATAAATCCCTGCTTTGGATGACCCAAATTTGGCCTGAGGTATCAATCGCCCACTCGATATCCTGAGGGATATCGGAAAATTCAGAGCGCAGCCGGTCAGAAAGCATAAACAGAGCCTTGGCTTCAGAGACTGTCAGATACTCGGGGCCTTTGCGCTCGATCACTCGCCTTTCCTGGCGATTAAAGCTGTAGAATTCCACTTCTGAAGCGTTCCCGGAAACCAAGTCTTCCCCCAATCCTTTGTTCACTTCCAACTCGACGATGTTTCGGTCTCCGGTTTGGACTTTGGCTCCAAAAATAACGCCGGCGAATTTTGCCGGAACCATTTCTTGGACTACAACCGCCATCTTCAAAGATTTAACCAGCTCTGGATAGTGACGCAGATTCTCCAGAGCGCGTTTGCTGAAAGTCGAACGAAGGACATCTATTATTCGCTCTGAAAGATCACCGGCGGAAACATTAAGATAGCTTTCAAAAACCCCGGCCAATGAATAATTATGGCTGTCTTCAATGGTAGCTGAAGACCGGACGGCAAAGGATCGGTTACTGTTTCGATAGTCCGGCAGAAGTTGATCAATAATATTAACTATTGTTTTATTATCGCTTGTCAGTTTGCCTTCAATTTCCAAAAAGTTGTCCAGGGAAAGTTTGCTCACCCCCAAGGCTCGCAGAACTTCGTCGAAGAGGAGAGTTGTGCAAACGGAACCGTGAGGCACTTGAAAACCAAAGACTTTAAGCTCGGAAAGGCGTTGGGCCTTGCCTCCACAAAGTTCCACCCCCAAAAGCGACGCGTCCCACAGAGAGACCACTTTTTGATTCTCGGCCCGGCTCATGTTGGTGACGCGGACTTTGCCACCAACAGTGGTTATTTGAATTTTGTCCCCATCGGCGAACTTTTGCGTGCCGACAAGAAAGGCGCGATGACCTTTGTCTGCCAGAATGCGCATAGCGTGCTGGGTGGCAGCTACACCGGGGTATAAAACATAGAGTCTGTCTTTCCAGGCCGCGAGAGAGCCCAATACATCGTAATTTCGGTTAGCAATAACATCTTCGCCAACCAAAATTATAATTTCCCCTTTATCAAGTTTTTCCCTGTCAGCGGCAGCTAGTTTTGCCAAATCGTCAAGACCGTTAATAGACATCACTGTGCCGGAAATTTTAAGATTCATTTCTTCTTGAGGCTCTTTTCGGTAGTAATCCGCCACTTCGTTAAAACAGATCCCTTTCTCGTCAGTAGAAAACTCCACACGTTGTGGGCCATATTTTTGCGAAAGTTCATAGACTACTCTGGCGACTTCTAGAATTTCGCTGTCCGAAAGAATTTGGTCAAATTGAAGTTCGGTAGGGACGTTTACTATTTCTGATTCCGATTTTTCGGTGGTGCATAACATCAAATTTTTCTGGGGAATTTCCTTTTTGACAATGAACAATTTTCCTCTTCGGGCATCTAGAATATACCTGTCGGCAACTAACGATTGAACTCCCTCATTGTTCCCAAAAACTGAATATATTTCTACGCTCCCGTTTTGGCTTACCGCGTAGCCGCCATATGGGATTGTTTCTAAGCTTGGGTTATCACTATCAAATTTTGGCGGGTTAATAAAAGGATAGATAAAAGCGCTTATCTGGCTGTTTTCGGCTTGAAAATAATTTTGAGAGATGGCAAAGTCATATAAGTCCTTTACGGCTTTTTCTACTGCTTCTGGAGTGGTTAAACCAAGAAACCGAGGACCGGGCGGATTTTCCAGACCTGGGACTACAAAAGCACGACGAACAACTGCGGCGTGAGTAGTGGCCCCAACAATTATTTCCTGTGCAGTCTCCTCTAGCTCGCCTAAAAACTCCTGTGGAAACTGTTTGTTTTCCAAATACTCATTAAATAAATCCAGGGACAAAACATAAATATCGACGGTTCTTGCTCCAACCTCTTTTAGTTTTTTGAAGCCGTCAATGCGGGGATTAGGCAAAGGATACTCACTCGGTGACAAAAGATATTTCATTTTCCTTTAATTATCCTTAAAAAATTCTCAGCTTCCGCTTTCAGTTCCGGAACTTTTATTTTGACAGTGTCCCAGACGATGTCTAAATCGATTTCAAAATATTCATGGACGAGAAAACTTCTCATCCCAGCGATGTCTTTCCAAGGAACGGCAGGATTTTTCTCTTTAAACTCTGCCGGTAAATTACGCACAGCTTCCCCAATAATTTCCAGCTCTTTAATAACAGCCATTTGCAGTTTACGGTCAGCGTTAAACTGCCTTTCGGTTACTCCTTTTGTATAGGTTTCTATAGCATTAAGCGAAGTCAATATGTGTGCTAAGAATATCTCTGGAGAGTTAGTCATAAAGAGGAATTTGTTGTTTTAAAATTCGATTGCGAAGAAGAGGATTTATGGATTTAAATGTCACCAAATCGACTGGTTTGCCGAGGATTTTTTCTAAATTTTCTTCTAACGCAACTAGATCGAGCAAGGTTTTTCCGCGAGGAAATTCGATGAGGAAATCGACGTCACTTTCTGGTGTCGCTTCTCCACGAGTGATTGATCCAAAAAGTGACGACCGGATCACTCCAGCCTGCTTCAAAACAGGAACAGCTTTAGCTTTGATTTGGTCAACATCCATACTGCTTAAATTATACAGCAGACAGGAGAATTACTGAAGCACTTTAATTCTTCCCACATCCATGAGCCAGCCGGCGGTTTGGGCCTGGAAGGTTTCTCCCCAAACCTGAACCTTTTTCCCGACATATTTGGAAAGATCGATCACTGAGGATGTAAGATAGACGTTTTGGGAGACGTCGCCCCGAACCAAAACATGCGTCCCCTCTTTGGTAATTTTCCCGTCATTAACTTGGAGGGTTCCGGTGGCAGTATCCTTGAAAGTGGCTGCGTCTTTGACTCCCTCTTCAGTGGGCGTATTGACTACTTCCACATTTTGTCCGGCAATTCTGGTCGTTCCTTTGGTTTGCCAGGCATAGAGGCCAAATCCGGAGATGAGTCCGAGAACAACCAGGACAACGAGAACGCCGACAGTTTTTGCTGTCCAGTCAACACTCATTTTGGGAGTGTTACCAGTGCTTTGGAGGGGTTTTACCACGGTGGCGTTAGCGGCTGATTTTATTTCTTCCATATATCTTTTCCATTGTACACCATTATCCTTGGGTAAAGAAGTGTATACTGCTTTGGATAAATCCGTCAAGACGGCCTTCGAGGACCGCGTCAGAATCAGTTTCTTCGTAGTCAGTTCGCAAATCCTTCACCAAATGGTACGGGTGCAAAACGTAGGACCGGATTTGGTTTCCCCACCCGGGAGTGAGATGTTTCCCTTTCAACTTCATCTCCTCAGCGCGTTTTTTTTCCTCCTCGAGAGACAGGAGCCGGGCCTGGAGGATTTTCAGGGCAATTTCCCGGTTGCGGCTTTGATCACGCTCTTTTTGACAAGTGATAACTATTCCGGTTGGTTTGTGAGTTAAACGCACCGCTGAGCTGACTTTATTGACGTTCTGACCGCCATGGCCACCGCTTCGGAAAAAGTCCCAAACAATATCTTCGGGGCGAATTTGGATTTGGGTAGGAGTATTTTCTACTTCCGGCATGACTTCGACCAGGGCAAACGAGGTTTGGCGAAGGTGATCGGCGTTAAAGGGCGACTGGCGAACCAGCCGGTGAACACCTGCCTCATACTTCAAAAGGCCATAAACATTTTCCCCTGACGCCTCAAAAGTGACGGTTTTAATCCCTGCTTCGGCTCCTGGTTCGTAGTCAATTTCTTCGAGTGCCCAACCCCGGCTATTTGAATATTTGCTGTACATTCGGTAGAGCATTAAGGCCCAGTCCATGGCTTCTACTCCCCCTTGGCCGGAATGAATAGAAACGATAGCGGAAGAAGAATCGTAAGGGCCGGAAAGATAGAGTTTGGACTCCAACTTTGCCACAATTTCTTCAATTTCCCTCTCCCCTGTTTCCTGTTTCTTTTCTTGCGTCCCGTTTCCTGTATCTTGAGACTGGCCGCTTCCTTTCTCCATCCAGTCTTCCAGCTTCTCTAATTTCTTTATCTCATCCTGAAGTTTAGCTAACCTCCTCATCTTTTCACCCGCCGCTTGATTGTTTTGCCAAAATTCCGGCTTTTCCGCAGCCACTTCAATCTCCCGCGCTTCCTGGCGTTTTTCATCAATATTCATTTTTTCCAGGATCTTTTGGACTTTTTCTCTTAATTTATCCATAGAGTTGAGGATATTGTAACAAACTTCGCCCGTATGCATACCAACCTTGTTTAAAATTTGATAAACGAAACAGAAGTTTCTAGGGGAAATTCTTAAATTTCGAGAGGAAAATCCCTTTAAAGCTATAGGCTATTCCTCATGCTTTCTGTATTAATGTTTTAATACAATTACATATTCTTGAACCTGCGAATATCCTGCCGGCTTGCTGCGCAGAATGAGCGGGCTTCAAGAAGAGAATCCTTACCCATGATGCCTCATTAGCTTGCTGCGAGGAGTTTCATTTTTACTAAAAGGGTCTTTGTTTTTGCCTTTCATAAATTCCAGACATTGCCGCCGCTTTCCTTTTCAGTTTAAAACTGCCAAGAATTGAGGAGACGTCCGGAGCTGCTTCCTCAATTTCGTCCCAAAATTTTTCCCATTCTTCCCGGGACATAAACTTGGAAACTGTTTGAGAAAAGGCTTGAGGCAAAAATTGTTTCTTAAGGTTTACTGTATGCACTGTGGTAGTACTTACTTTGAGAAGCCGACTAATTGTTCGATAGTCATAGTTTTTGGCAAGAAGTATAGCAATGACTAGTCTCTTTGCCAGCATGGTTTTTTCTGTTTCAGTGAGCAGACAGTCGAAAAACGCTTGGGCATCGCTAGTGTTCTTCAAATCTATAAGTGTTGTCAGAAAAACTTCCAAAATTCTCTGTCTTACTTTTTCATCGAGAAACTTTTTAGAGACTTGGCTCATACCGTGATGGTTCTTGTCTTAATGTTTTAAAACATTGTAACAAGGTTAGCGACGAATTTCACCAGACATTTAGCTTCTTTGTAGATACTTTGTAGATACCCACAATCAAGGCTGTGGAATCCTGCCGTCTAACGGCGGACGTTTGGATCAGTCACGAGTTTCGCGTTTTGTTACTTTGGCCCCGAATCTAGTCCGGGGAACCCGGAATTTAAAAAATGAAACTCCACGAGCTAACGCTCGTGGTATCTTACGATACGGCTTCGCCACGTCTGACGTGGCTTCGCAAAGTATTCTTTTCGAGCTTGTTTCATCCGCTAGCTAACGCTAGCGGTATTCACAAGTTCTAAAATAAGCGGAATTATATAGATTCCGGCATTCGCTGGAATGACAAGAAGGAGTTAATTCTTGTGGGGCTAGTAACTCATAACGCGAAACTTGTCAGTAGTTTGACAGGAATTGTTTTTCAAACCTAGCAAAGGCAGTAAGTGTTCACTCGAACGGGTTTCATTTCAAGTCAGAGGCAATTGCCGAGTCAACACCGGAGATCCCCACATATTTCACTCCATTGACAAAAAAAGTAGGGGTAGCATTGACTCCTGCCTTGTTGCCGTCAGATTGGTCGGCAAGGACTCTTTGTCTTAGTTCGCTGGAGTCTAAATCCGTAGTAAATTTATTAACGTCAAGGCCCAGATCTTTGGCGTAGCCGATGAGACTGTCTTTTTGGAAATCCGGCTGGTTGTCAAAGAGCTTGTCGTGCATCTCCCAGAATTTTCCTTGTTTCCCGGCGGCTTCGGCAGCTATGGCCGCATCAACGGCATAGGAATGGCTGGGCAAGGGAAAATGCCGATAGACAAAGCGTAAGTTGCGGGAATATTTATTTATGATTCCTGTCAACTCCGGCTGGGAAGCTTTACAGGCCGGACACTGAAAATCGGAAAATTCCACCAAAGTAACTTTGGCACTGGGGCTGCCGACGGACCAAGAGTCACCGTGAACCAAAATGTCATTGGCCACAACTTGCTGTCCCCGGTCATTTTGGGTTACGCCGGAATTTCCCCGGCCGAGGAAAAAAGACGCCCCGAAGACCAAAAGCAGGGTGCTGCCAATTATTCCGATGAAAATTTTAACGTCGTTGGTCACTGTTTCTTTGGTTGGTAATATATTAAGGTAAACAGCCCCATGCTTGATCCCAGGAAAATGCCTCCCAAGACGTCGCTGGCCCAGTGTTCCCCAAGATAAACCCGGGAAACGATCATAATAACAGCCAACAGGGCCAAAATAAACCAGAGAAAAATTTTTAAATTTACCTTGCGGAGATATCGGTCGACAAGAAAAGCGGCAAAAACCACAAAATAGAAAGTCCGGCTGATGTGTCCTGAAGGGAAAGAATATTTGGTTTGCACTTCGGCCGAAAGCAAATTAAACGGCAGATCATAGCGCAAAAAAACATGGGGCGGACTGGGATGGAAGACGAACAGTTTGCCGATAAATTCAAAAACCAAAATGGCTCCGAAAAAGACCAGGGAGTAAGAGATGGTTTTTTCCTTACGAAAAATTATATAGCCCAAAGCCAGAACCCCCAGGCTGGTAACTTCAAAACTGCCCAGGAGAGTAAAAATAGACAAGGGAATATCCAACGACCTGGAGAGGTATTTCTGAAGGAAAACGGTCATGGCGAGATCCGCTCCAGCAAAAAGGCCTCTGGTTTCAAGAAAAAGAAGACCCAGAAAGACGAGAAGAAAAACTGATCCCCAAATAAAAGCTTTCAGGTTTTTGGGTCGCATGTCAAAACCATTGATTTTCATTCCTTGCATAATATCACATTACCGGGAAACAAATTTATTGCCTTTGACGAAAAACCGCAGGGGTTCGTTTTTCCATTCTTGGGCATAATTAACACCAATTCTTGGGGACGTTTGGACGGCAAATTCTTCCGAATCATCCAGAATGTACAAGGGACCAATTTTAGTCAGATCCTTACCGTTTAAAGCCCGATTTATTTTGAGGGTCCGGCATAAAAGTCCCGGACCGTTAGTTTTAGCAGTAATATTTTCCAAAGGTTCAACGGCTCTGATCAGGACAGCGGCACCAAATCCGGGTCTTTCGGTCGCCACATTCAGACAGAAGTATATGCCGTAAACCAAGTAAATATATGCCCGGCCGCCCGGGCCAAACATGACTGCGTTTCTGGTTGTTTTTCCGAAACGGCTGTGGGAAGCTTTGTCATTTGGCCCAATATAGGCCTCAGTTTCTACGATTCGAGCAATTAATTTCTTCTTTCCAATTTTTCGAACAATTATTTTACCCAAAAGATCTTGGGCAACATTTTTAGTTTCTCTTTCGTAAAACTTTCGGGGAAGTATTGTGTCCATTGTTTAACTGGGAGATTATACTTTCCTACTGAACGGTAATTATTTCTCCGCGGGGAGACATCTCGACAAAATGATGGACTGTGCCGTTTCGAAAATCATTGCATTGATTTTGGGCAAGATTGTCAATTGGCTCCCTGGGAAGGTGGGCAATATCCAAAACCCAGTCATCGGCGATTTTGCCAAGGCAGGCGCCTGAAGACAGGTCCGTTTTCTTTGAAACCGCCTGGTTATAGCGCAAGCGGGCTTTTGCCAGAATATAGGGCTTTTGGGAAAACAAGACGACCCAGCCAATTGCTGCCAGCACCAACAACACTGCTATTCCCGTTATCAGAAAAACTTGCTTTCTCATTGTAACTTAGTTACTACCATCAGTTACTATTTAGTTGCTATTAGTTACTTCTGGTTACCTTTTTTCACAGCCAGCGTAAAATGGCGACCAGGACGGCGATAATTAAAATCCAGTTCCTCCCATCATTCCCCATCCTCTGTCATCAAGCGGATATCTTGACCAATCCATCATTTTCTCTCACTCCCTTTGGTTGTTTAAATTCAAGAATAACAAAATTTGACTTGGCTATCTACTCTCAGAGGAAATGATAGTCACCGGGTTCGTGTTATAGTCAGTATAACGCCACCATGTGGGAGTGAAAGCCAAAAAGATTGTATCCGGGTCATCTTTGAATTCGGCAGAACCGGGATTTTTTTGATAATGAGCTTGAGACACGGAAGTTATCTCCCGTGGGTCAACTATCTGCCGAATATTACCATCTATCTGCAGAGTATTAGTGTCGTCCAGAAAACCAATTACTACCGAAGCTTTAACGGTTTGTTCGCTGGCCAATTTTTGACATTTGCGACTGGTTTTTGAAGTCGAGAAAAAAAGCGTCAACGGATTATTCTTGACTGAATAATGCATCACTGCCGAATGCGGCGAGCCATCCGACCGCGCCATGCTCAGACAACAAATGGTGTTATTTTCCAAAATTCTGATTATTTCTTTATCCATTTCTCGGTTAATGACTTAATTTGTATTAAATCTTCATATTTATGATCACTACCGGGGATCTCGATGAACTGATAGTTTTGGACATGATAGTTTCTTAAGAGATTGCGAAGCAGGGCGGCCGGAGCAACCGGGTCGGCGGTTTTGGTAAGAAATAACGTCGGAACAGAATAGTTCTCGATCCAGTTTTTAAATCCGTCTACGTCTTGCTCTCCTACCAGAAAAGCCGGGCCGATAAATATACATTTAACCGGACTCAGTTTTTGTTCATAAATCCCGCGAATAGCCAGAACAGTGCCGATCGATTTAGCAAAGATTAGATATGGCTCCATATCTTTTGCCGCAGCCGTCAGTTTGGAATACTCCTTTCCCAGATCTATAGTCCCCTGTCCGGTTTGCCAGTGGCCGTAGCGGATAACGGCTGTTTTTTCAAAAAGCGGACGAAGTGTGTGTTCGACATTCTCGATCCAATCTTTATTCAAAAGGCTCTCTCCCCCGAGAAGAATCAAATTCATATGTTTATCTGTTCTCATGTCCGACTTAATTTTACACCGGCATAGAAAATTTTTTTGGCGGCTTCAGCCGCAAAGACATATAACACCACAATGAAATCTATTAGGAGAACCAGCGTTAACGGCAAAGGCTGGAAACCAAAAAGGCGGCCGACGAAAGTGTAGGGCATCAGATGGGAAACGAAAACTATTATTAAGGTCGTTATAAAAAGAAGCTTCCCCGGACGGCTTTGAAAAAAAGGCTTGCGGCTTCTCACCACCAGGACAATGATGGTTGCCGAAATGACAGATTCCAAAAACCATCCGGTTTGAAACTGTCTGACACCGACCCGAAGAATAAGAAGGGAGGCAAAAGTCAGAAAATCAAAAAAGGAACTTATGGGACCAAACATTAGCATGAAACGGCGGATAAACCCAATATCCCATTTCTTGGGTTTTTCAGTCCAGGAAGGATCAACGTTATCTGAGGCGATAGTCATTTCCGGAAAGTCAGTCAACAAATTTAAGAGAAGAATTTGTTTGGGAAGAAGCGGCAAAAAGGGTAGAAACAGTGATGCTCCGGCCATGGAAAACATGTTGCCGAAGTTGGCGCTGGTGGCCAGGAAAATATATTTCATCGTGTTGGCAAAGGTTTTGCGGCCTTCAATGATGCCTTCTTTGAGAATATGCAGGTCTTTACGCAACAGAATAATACTGGCGGCTTCTTTGGCCACGTCAACACCGGTGTTGACGGAGATACTCACATCAGCACTATGCAGGGCTGAGGCGTCGTTAATCCCGTCCCCCAGAAAACCGACCACGTTGCCCCTTTTTCGCAGGGCAAGGATAATTCTCTCTTTTTGATTCGGTTCCACCTCAGCAAAGACGCTTGTCTTTGTAACCTGAGCTGACAGAGCATCCCCGGAGAGTCTGGCAATTTCACTCCCGGTTAAAATCTTGGCTTTTTCTATCCCCACTTTCTCGGCCAAAAACTGCGCCACCAAACGGCTGTCTCCGGTTATAATTTTGAGAGCTACTCCCAGTTTTTTTAAACTGGCAACTGTCTCGGTTACTCCAAGCTTTAAGGGATCGGACAAAACCAAAAAGCCCGCCAAAATCATGTCTGACTCGTCGTCATTAGTAATCAGCTTTTTGTTTTTGATTTCCTTGTAAGCAACGGCAATGAGCCTTTTTCCCTGCTGGCCATAGTAACTGGTTAACTTGTCTAATTTTTCTTTCGCTTGGGAAAGAGGAGTTTTCCCGTCTTTTTGTTGAACAACACTGCTGACGGCTAAAATGCTAGGGACAGCTCCTTTGGTAATCAACCTTTGTCCGTCTCGATTTTTGACAAGGATACTTAGCCGCTTGCGAATAAAGTCATAGGGAATTTCATCAAGTTTGGAAAAACCGGAGATGGAAAAACCTTTCGACTGCCGGATGGCTTCATCAATCGGACTTTGGAAACCGGATTCATAGGAAGAGTTAAGAAAGGCCAGCTGCCAAACATTTTGGCTGTCGTAATTATCAGCGTCGATTGCTTTTTCGACGGTGATTTTCCCTTCGGTCAAAGTCCCGGTTTTGTCCGCGCAGAGAATATTCATGCTGCCAAAATTCTCAATTGCGGAAAGTCGTTTGACAATGACTTTACCCTGGGCCATTTTCTTGGCCCCCTTAGAAAGATTAAGGGTGACGACCACCGGCAGAAGTTCCGGCGTTAGTCCGACGGCCAAGGCCAGGGCAAAAAGAAAAGACTCTAAAACCGGCCGGGAGAGAAAAACATTAATGGCAAAAATTGCCAAAACCAAAATTAAGGTAATAACCATCAGCAACTGGCCAAATTGTCTGATTCCGGCTTCGAATTCGGTTTCCGGCGCTTGAGCGGCCAAACGGATAGCCACTTGTCCGAATTTTGTTTCTTTCCCAGTGGCCGTAACCTGAACTCTTGCCCAGCCGCTAATCACGTGAGTCCCCATATAGACGCTGCCACCGGAGTCTTTTTCCACAGGATAGGTTTCTCCGGTCAAGGCGGCCTCATCAACAAAAAGATCTTTGGCTTCAAGCACATGGCCATCTCCAGGGATAATGTCGCCAGCATGAAGAACGACCAGGTCGTCCAAAACCAGGTTGTCAATGACAATTTCTTTTTCCTCTTTGTTTCTTATTACCGTAGCTGTTACCTGGACCAATTGCAGCAGTTTCCCGGCAGCATCGCGGGCCCCTTTTTCCTGCCAGAAACTCAAAGTCCCGCTTATCCCAACAATGGTCAGGATTATGACCGCGTCAGAAGTGTCCCCGACAAAAAAGGCTACGATGGCGGCAAAAAGCAGAATCAAAATAACCGGGCTTTTGAATTGGGAAAGGAAAAGTTCAACCGTTGTTAAATGAACACTGGGACGCAGGGAATTTGCCCCGTAAACGGCCAAGCGTTTTTTAGCCTCTTGGTCAGTTAGACCGGGAAACTCATTCCTGGCAGTCTCTGTGAAAGATGGGGACATAACTTAACTTTAAAGCTTACCGGAGAGGTTGTCCAGTTGAGTCCGGGGTAAACAGGAATTCTTGAACAATTTTTGTACAGGTACCGTTCGGGCCCATTTCGCAAACCCCAAGTTTAGATGTTTCCGTCAGGGGAATTTTTATCGTTTGATTCAGTTTTTTGGCCAGCTCCAGGGCGTCAGTTTCGTTTGTAAATCTCGCCAGGGTCAAATGCGGCTCGAAGGCCAAAAGAACGTTGTGATAGCCATAATTAGCAATATTGGTTACTTGATCCGGGGAAAATTTGCCCGCGGCAATTTCACTTTGATAACTGTCCCGCACCCGCCCTTCGCGAAGGGGATTAAGACTTTCCAGAAGCGTTTCGTGAAGGTGTTCTATTTCAGCAGTCTTTTTAAAAATAATCCCCACATATCTCCAGCCGACGTAAAAAGAATCAAAAATGAGCTGTGTTGGGCGAAAATTTTTGGCAAAATCGTCAACAACAGAAAGAATATGGTAGTAATTTTTCAGCGGATATTCCGGGGCGTAGATTGTAAGGTGGGCAAAATATTTTTGATTATCAATATGAAAGATTTCATCTTTGCCTCTGGTAATTTGTTCAGCAAGTTCGAGAACAAGGGAGTTCAGTCTGTCATCAGGAAGGAAAACCGTATTCAGGCGGATGAATTTTGCCTCATCCATACTCGCATTATACCTCACGATAACACGAAATCACTCGCCAACATAGGCCAAACATCGAGTTATCCTTTTCCTCCTGAGAACTTTGAATCGGGCATAACCATCAAAAATCAGGAAGTCAGAGCCTCTAAGAATTAAAGGGGGTATGGCTTCTTTTTCACCTATTATTTCTTTCATTTTCTCGATTCGAGGGATTAAATCTTTCTTAAATTCTTTTGTTTGAAGCAAGTCCTGGTTTAATTTGATTTTGTTCAGGGGAACTACTTTTAATTTCCATTTTGATTGCCATAGGTCGTTTCCATATTTTCTAAAATCCTGGCTACTCCACTCTTTAATTGCGATTTCATTTACGTAGTCTCTAATTTGCTCCTCTGCCAGCAATTTGTATTTAATTCCGTCGAGAGTTTTCGTCGAAACAAACTTAAAATTCATGCCGTTGCCTTTTTCTATATTGTATCAATGTTTTAATACATTAATACAAACACCTTCTACTTTACACACCGGGTGTGAAATAGCTTTACACCGGCGGTAAGTTGTGGTTTTTTGCCAGATTGAGCTAATTTGGCAACTTCTTAATTTGGTTGCTGTCTTGGATGGTTGTGAGAAACGTCCGATCATAATCTTCACAGCCAAGCTCAATATAATTGAGTTTATCTTGAGGAAAAAACTCCTTTTTCAGATATTCGGCTAATTCATCGCTTATTTCTGCTATCTCAAAAAATGTCTGACGCAGTTCCAAATCATTGATATCAATAATTTTGAGGAAACGGTTAAAGGCCAACAAGGCTAATGAGTTCCTCTTTATCGCAGCATAGGCGAAAAAGGCTGAAGTTTTGGAGTCGGCTAGTTCCTGACCGATGTCGTCATCCTCTCTTTCGTATTTGCTATGCAGGGCTCGGGCGGTTTTCGCAATGATGTACGTTCGTGAATGGCAAAGCACGTCCCAGACTTGCCATATTATTTTGAGTTTGTGTTTTTCGACTAGGGGCGTCAGTTGATTAATCAATTTTTGCACCATATTTCCGTATTTATAAACTATTCTATAAATAGGAAACTCTTCGGGAACGATTTCGTTCTCCTCCTCTTCGGGCAAGTTGTCCACATCAATTCCCATTTTTTCCGCGTCCTTACGAATCAAGATCATGGTTTTGGCCAAGTCCTCAGCAATATCTTTTAAAACATTTTTTAAATCATAGGGGTCCTTCCCGGCTTTGCGATATTTTTCTTTCCGAATTTCCGCTTGGGCACAGATTTTGCAGACCCTAGCTAATGTCTTTTTGTCTCCGAAATGATCGCAATAATTGAAGGCGCATTTAGCTTGCCATTGCGGGTCAACCCAGGGAAGGTCATAAAACATGCCCATATTTATACAAATCAAATCCACACCCCCGGGGTGAAATAGCTTTACACCGACGGTAACCTATAGCTGTTAGCTTCAGAGGGCCTCTTTTAGCTAAGAAATTTTTGGGAATTTTGCCGTTTTGTTCCAAAACCAGTTTAAACCTGGCCTTAAAAGCTCTTTTCACTTCCGGCAAGACAATTTTTCTTTCCCAATCTTTGTTAGCTTTGTTAATGTTACTCGCCATCAGATCTTGTAGTGATTTTGAACTGTTTTCTTGCAAATGAAACTCCATGAGCTAACGCTCGTGGTATCTTACGATACGGCTTCGCCGAGTATTCTTTTCGAGCTTGCTCTTCCACCAGTAAAACTTGTGGTATTCGCAAGTTCAAAAATAAGACTCAACTTATTATCTACGTTTTCTATTGAGCACATATTGCACGGAAGGGCTTATTGGCTTATCCGTTCGGTGAATACAGCCAAGCCAGCAACAAGGACGGTGCATCCCTGCCTTGAGCTCGCTGATTGTTCTTTTGACATGCTCTTCTCTTGTCTCGTCTTTCTTAACAAATGTTACCCAGCATATCCATTCATTGCGTGCGAGTGGAGTAAGATTCTCCCAAATTGCGAGAGCTTTGGGGTCAGAAGTCAATGCCTCACGTAAATCCTCTGGAATTTTGTGCGCCACACCGCTGGAAATACCCTTTTTACCCATAGGTTCATTTTATCAAATCTTGTTATCGTAATTAAATATTCCAACATTTTTCAACCCCGGGGCGAAATACATTTATCGCTTTTTGAACAGAAGGTTTGTATAGTCATATTTTCTGCTCCTGCCACATCTTGGAAAAGGCACCTTGTTTCTGTAACAACTCCGTAAAACTCCCCTGCTCCACAATTTTGCCATGCTCCAAGACAACAATTTTATCCATGGCCTTAATGGTTGACAGCCGATGGGCAATAACAACAGTTGTGAATTTATGCATATTCTCCTGCAGCGCTTTTTGAATTTCTTTTTCCGAATGCGCGTCTAAATGTGACGTTGCTTCGTCCAGAAGGAGAACATCAGGCTGGCGGTAAAGCGCTCGGGCAATGCCGACCCGTTGTCTTTGGCCGCCGGAGAGCCGGATACCTTTTTCCCCGACAATCGTTTCCACACCGCTGGCAAGCTGTTCGACAACGCCTTCAAGATGGGCCATGTGAATAATATCTTCTAATTTGGACTTGACGGCAGTTCCGTGGACAGCCGCAATCTCGATATTTTCCCGCAGACTCATGTCAAAAAGTTCAGTATCCTGCAGAACGACCGCAACGTGGTCAATGAACGATTGGCGTTTAATGTTTTTGAGTGGAATTCCGTCAATTAATATTTCGCCTTCATAGTCTTCGTAGAGATCGAGGAGCAGTTTGAATAGCGTTGACTTGCCCGCTCCCGACAACCCGACGATACCAACTTTTTCGCCGCGGTGAATTGTCAGCGAGACACTTTGCAGAGCATTTTTCCTGCCATAAGCAAATTTTACTTTATCAATCTTTATTTCTTTCCAGTCGGAGGGGTATGCAAGTTGTGCCGCCACTTTAATCGGATTTTCAATGATGGGTTCTGTTTTCAGAATTTCCATTGCCCGAGATACCCAGATTTTCGCTAAAGCCAATTGTTGGGTAACGTCGGTTAACTCATCCGTTGAAGTGCTTACTTTACCAAAAAGGCCAACAAAAAGGACCAGAAGGCCAACATCTTGTTTTCCCTGCCAGATTCCCCAGGCCAGAAAAACAATGACACCGAACAGAAACAGCGACTCGTACATCAGTTGAATTCCGCTTTGCGATTGATATAAAAATATCCGCCGCTTAATCTTTTGGATAAGTAAAATGACTTGTCTATCAACCGCGTCGTTTATTCCTCTGTCGATAGAAAGCGACTTGATCGTCTGAATATTATTGAGGGCTTCAAAAGTAACGCCACCCAGATTTTCAAACTCTTTGTTGACAATCTTTTCCTGTGCCATTGCCCGCTTGAGGAGGACGGTACTAAACAAATAGTAGGTCACCATAAAAAAGACAATAGCTATGCCAAGAGCCCGGTCTAAGGTGAAGAAAATTAAAACGATCCCGACTGTGTTGACAAGCACTTCCACCAGAACGTCAAAAATACGCCGGATGGTGACATTGACACCGTCGAGACCCCGGTCGATGCGTTTCATTTTATTGCCGGAGTTCTCCTGTTCCTGCCAAGCAAAATCCAATTTAAAAATGTGGGAGAGGGCTTCTTTGTAAATGTCCAGCGAGGCCTTTTCGGCTACCTGATAACCAAAATATTTGGAGAGGTTATGGGCGAAGCCAAAATATAAGGTCGCAAGGCCCCACAAAACAAAGACGGTTACAATTTCCTGGTGATTATTCAGCGGCGGTTTGGAAAGGATTAAAACAATTCTGCTGATGGCCCAAGCTGGATATAAGCGTGCTAAGTCGCTGGTGAAGCGGAAGAATAAACCAACAAAAAACTGGCCCCGATATGGAGAAACATAGTGAGCTAAATCCAGGACAAATTGCCGGAAAGGATATTTATTACTTGCTTCCATCTGGTGTTTATTTCATATACTTGCGAATACCGACCAGCCCCGTTTTACACCCCCGGGGTGAAATAGCTTTACACCTAGGGTGTCTTATGAAACTCCACAGCTAAAAGCCGTTGTTTCTAGCGAAACAGCTTCGCAGAGTATTCTTTTTGAGCCCTGCCGAGGGCGGGGTTCAAAAATAACTTGTAGCTTATTCTTGGGTCTTTTCTGGGACGCCGCCCGTTATTCCTCCCATTTTATTTGCCTTATTGAAAGCTTTTGCCAACTCCACGGGGTCCAAGCTTTTGCCTTCTTTTTCCGCTTTGCGCATGGCTTGGCAGATCGGACAGTCATCAAAATATTGATTATCGCTGGAAATAAGAACTTTGTTGCCGACTTTACTGGTTTTCATCGGATTTGCAAGACCACCTCTTGCAAAGGGCTCTGTGACAATTAATTCGAATAGTGGCACTTCTTGTATTTCTTCCCGCTGCCACACCAATTCTTCGACTTAGCTCAGGACTCCTAGCGGTTTAACATGTTTTTTTGGTGTTCAGGTGTGTTCATCAGTCCACATTTTTTGTATTTAAGCCCTGAGCCGCAGGGGCAGGGATCGTTGCGGCCGGGTTTCTTAGTTGGTGCTGGCGAAGAGGCTGGGCTGCTAAATTGACTATGTGCCGGCGGCATATTAGTTTGAACTGGGGAGATATCGGGTGATTCGCCAACCGGTTGTATTGCTTCTGCCGCTCCGCCAGGGATAGTTTCAATTTGGTTGGAATTAGTTACAATCTGTTGCATCCGCTGCATCTGGGCAATTTGTTCCGGCGTGGCCACAGCCACTTTATAAATCCGGTGGACAATTTCATAGTCGATGGCGGCAATTAATTTTTCAAACATGGCAAAAGCCTCTTTTTTGTAACCGACAATGGGGTCGCCCTGTTCGCCGTACCGGCGCACACCCCGGAAAGCCTCCTGAAGATCTTCCATGGTTTCCAAATGCTCCATCCAAAGACCGTCAATGACGCGGAGCATTTCCTGCTGTTCAATGTAACGAGACAGTTTTTCCCCAATTTGTTTCTCGCGCTGTTCGTAGACATCGTGGGCAGTCTTAACCAGGTTATTAGTGATTAGTTCATCGTTCATCGTAGGAAATTGCTCTTTTATCCGTTTTTTGGAATCTTCATCGAAAGGAATAATCGCGGCAAACTCTTGTGTCAGTTTATCGTAGTCCTCTTGACCCGGCGTGGTATACATGGCGGCCAGAGCCGAAATTTCCCGGTCAATTTTCTCGAGGATTTCTGCTTTCAAATTGTTACTATTATTGCTACTTTTATTTTTATGAGATTCCTCGCTGTCGCTCGGAATGACAGCTGCCAGTACCTTTCGTCTCATCTCATAAATAATTTCCCTCTGTTTGTTGGCCACATCGTCATACTCCAAAAGGTGTTTTCGGGAGTCAAAGTTCAACTGCTCCACTTTTGACTGGGCCTGTTCGATCGCCCGGGTAACCATGTTGTGCTCCAAAGGCTGGTCTTCAGGAATATTGAAAAAGGTCATCAATTTGGAAACCTGGTCGCCGCCAAAAAGACGCATAATGTCATCGTCCAAAGCCACAAAAAACCGGCTTGATCCGGGATCGCCCTGCCGCCCGGCCCGACCACGCAGTTGGTTGTCAATCCGGCGCGATTCGTGCCTTTCAGTGCCGATAACATGCAGACCGCCAAGAGTGACAACTTCCTCATGGTCTTTCTCCCATTTTTTCCACTCCGGCGTCCCGGTCATTGGCCGGCCATTCTGTGACTTTGGAGTATTGCCGCCAAGAATGATGTCCACTCCCCGCCCGGCCATGTTGGTGGCCACTGTAACTGAACCTTTTTTGCCGGCCTGAGAAATGATCATGGCCTCTCTTTCGTGCTGTTTAGCGTTCAAAATCTGGTGCGGGATACCTTTATGGCGCAGAAATTGGGAGATAATCTCATTCTTCTCTATGGAAGTGGTTCCGACCAGAACCGGCCGGCCTTTTTTGAAATTCTCTTCAATATCCTTAACAACGGCAGCGTATTTTGCCCGCTGGGTTTTGTAAACCTGATCAGAATGGTCACTTCGAACCATGGGCCGATGGGTGGGAATAACAACCACTTTTAGGTTATATATTTTGTGAAACTCTTCGGACTCGGTGGCTGCCGTTCCCGTCATGCCGGCCAATTTTTCATATTTGCGGAAATAATTCTGGAGAGAAATTGTGGCCAGGGTTTTGGACTCTTGCTGGATAGGGACACCTTCTTTGGCTTCAACAGCCTGGTGAATCCCCTCGCTCCAACGCCTGCCCGGCATAAGCCGTCCGGTAAATTCGTCAACGATAATCACCTGGTTGTCCCGGACAATATAGTCTTTTTCCCGGCGATAAAGCGTCCGGGCCTTCAAGGCGGCTTCAATATGATGGACAGTGGCAAAATCTTTTTCGTAAATATCTTTTATTCCCAGAAGACTTTCTACTTTCCCAATCCCGTGGTCGGTCAAATGGCTGGTCCGCAGTTTTTCGTCAATGATATAGTCCAGTTTCGGGGTCAGTTTTTCGACAATTTGGGCATATTCATAGTATCTTTGTGTGGGGTCGGTATCGGGCATGGAAATAATATGGGGAGTGCGGGCTTCGTCAACAAGAACCGAGTCAACCTCATCAACAATAGCAAAATGGAAGCCCCGTTGGACCAAATCCTCAACTTTTTGGGCCATGTTGTCACGAAGATAGTCAAAACCGAACTCGGAGTTGATGCCATAGGTAATATCGGCAGAATAGGCCTCTTTTCGGGAAACGGGCCGGAGATGACGGAGCCGCCAGTCAGGGGCACTTTCATCAACAAAATTCGGATCAAAAATAAGGGACTGTTCGTGAATGATTCCGGCACAAGAGAGACCAAGAAAGTGATAGATTGGCCCCATCCAGCCGACACCGACTTTTGTCAGGTAGTCATTGACGGTCACCAGGTGCGCTCCTCTTCCGGTCAGGGCGTTGAGATAGAGCGGCATGGCGGCAGTCAGAGTTTTTCCCTCACCAGTTTTCTGCTCGGCAATTTTTCCTTCATGAAGGGCAATAGCGGCCAGGACCTGAACGTCAAAATGACGCTCTTTGTTGACCCGGAAGCTGGCTTCCCGAACCAGAGCGAAGGCTTCCGGGAGGAGGTCGTCAAGAGATTGGCCGCGCTCGAGCTGTAACTTTAATTTTGCGCTCTCTTTAGGAAATTCAGAGTCTTTCAGCTTCCGGGATTTAGGCTCCAGGCTGTTTATTTTTTCCACCACCGGTTTTAGCCTCTTGATTTCTTTGTCGTTAGAG
>CAZRUW010000125.1:0-2216 GCA_964603445.1 uncultured Gammaproteobacteria bacterium
GGTAGTTTATTTTTGAACTTGCGAATACCACAAGTTCTACTTGTGGATGAGCAAGCTCGAAAAGAATACTTTGCGAAGCCACGTCAGACGTGGCGAAGCTGTCCGCCTTAGGCGGACCACGGCTTCTGGCCGTGGAGTTTCATTTTGTGATGCAACAGGTCGGTAACAAGTTTGGAAAGATCTTGGAGAGACGTAACGAGGAATTCAAACGTCACGGCATTGTTGTGACTCACTTTGAGCACGGGCTTTTTTCTTTTGGGCGGCACATTGAGGAAGCATTTGACAATGGGTATCGAGCTGTCAGAAACGCCCAGACAATTATCTACAGTCGTCTACTGACAAACTACCCTGACATAAAGTCGAAAAGAAATAGTGGTCCAGGTGACACATCGAGCATTTGATTCTAAAAGACCATTATTCAAGTGGAAAATCCCACTGCCGCAGTTTTTCTAGCCGGAGGAAAGGGATCACGAATCGCTGCGGTTACTTCAGAAAATAGCCTCCCTAAGCAACTGTTGCCGGTCGGTTCGGTATCTTCTCTCGAGCACGGGTTGACTGTCGTTGGCCAATTGTTTCTAAACACTGACCTAATAATCGTGTCATCACCGGCCTCGGCGAAAACTTTCGCAACAAAATTCCCTGCCTACCGGCATGTGCTTCAGCCAGTGGCTAGTGGTAACGCTGAAGCACTGATGTTTGCGATCGACGCCACCGGGATTACTGAGGAATCCTTGCTGGCACTAAATGCCGATCATCTCTTTGGCCTGACAGCTAACGACTTGCTGCAACTCGCTGGTCGCCATAAAATATCCGGTAACGACGCCACCGTTTTGCTACAAACCTGTCCGAACCAAAACATAAGGTTCCGGTGGCTTTATGATGATAGTTTATACCTGTGCGGACGGTCTGAGATTACCGAGGAGCAGGACCCCAAGTCTCAAAAATCCGGCGTCTTCATCGAGTTGTTTATGGCTAAAATCGACTGGCTTCGGCAAGCTTTGCCTATAGAGATTAATAGTGCAACTCAGCAGCGCCGGGAGAACAAGACTACGGAAATGCTCCTGTCAGGTGTGAAGGGCCGGCGTGTTGGGATTTCCCCGACCGAGACGGTATACTATGGAATTAACACAACAGAAGACCTATTGGCTTTAAGAGCGTATGCCTAAATACCAGGTGCTGTTTTGTACTGACTTTAAAAGATGGGATGTTTCCGTCAAGGAAATTCCCTCGTCGCGGATTATAGATGATAAGCTGGAAGAAAAATGTCGGCAAGATTGGGAAAAAGATTTAAAGGAAGCAAAGAACAACGGTCAATGGCTTTGGGATAGTGAAACATACCGCCTGGAAGAAGTAATTAGAAAAGGTCGCCGGATAACATTTCTGGTTAGCACAATTCCATTTTCCGTCAGAATTGAGATGAACAAACATTCCGGCAAGATAGAGAAACTGGGGCCACGTTACGCCCCAATGGGAATGTATTGTTCATGCTTTGTCAGGTCTTCGGACAACTATCTGTTGTTTATTGAGAAGTCGAGTCGTCTCCGAACGAACAGAAAACATTCATTCGTCGGCGGAATATTTTCCAAATCGGAAAAAATTTTGGGCAATGGGAACGATCTGTTCTCAGAAGTCCTTAAGGAGGTATTTGAAGAAATAACGGTTGGCCGGACCGACGTGGCAAGAATCACCCTCAAGGCTGGCTATGTTTCTGAAAATTTCAACGTCTGCCTCATTTTTGATGTCCGTCTTAAATTAACCGCGGAAAAAATAATTGAAAGTTTTAAAGCAGCCAGCACGGCAGATCATCCAGAAACCAAGAACATAATCTCCGTTCCCGATGGCAGTATAAACAAAATAATTCGGTTTCTTCCAAAACGTGACTACCCTAAATTTCATTTGTTTTCTCTTGACAAATGACCCGGCAACAGCCGCTTTTACTTTTTGTTTGAAAACTGCAGCTCAAAACCTGTGGTCCTTGCAGAATTTGACGTTAAAGTTAAATCCAAATAATTGCGTCTAAGTTCCAAAGTAAAATGAATTTTTTCCCAAAAAGCGGGGTTATTACAACAACCCAAAAAGGGGTTCAACCCCTTAACCAAACCCCTTAACCACCAGCTTGTCACAACAACATTTCCCTTAGTCTCGCGGGATGAGATCTCAAAAATAAATCGTGAACGCCACAAAAAGACTGTTACAACAGCCTTTGCAAGACCACC
>CAZRUW010000126.1:0-13978 GCA_964603445.1 uncultured Gammaproteobacteria bacterium
CTTCAATATCCTGCCCCCGGAAGCATTTTTGGATATCAACCAATCTTTTTCCCAGAGGATGGGGCGACCCCAGAAGATAAGGGATTAAAGGCTGCATTCCCGACCCGGTGAAAAGCGTTGTCGGGTCATTTTCCGGTACCAGACTGCTGGAAGGAATTTCAATGTGATCTCTTGGCGTTTGCTTCCAAAACTGAAAAAACCTTGCTCTAAGATCCAGGTGTGTCATCCCCCGATTATACCATCAACCGAGGCTGAAAAACTGTCAAGAAGCTCAAAAATCACTAAAGTTTCTTGCCTGATCTGAGGAAACGGCGGCGAGAGGGCGCGACGGCCTCCAACTTCTTGCCGAGATCTTCCACAGCTTTTCCTAAATCTGCTACCTTTTCCTGCACCACTTCTTTGGTGTCCTCGTTCATCTCTTCCACTTCTTCCTCAACGTTTTTGACCTCTTCCACCAAATTGGCGTAAACTTCATCAATTTTGTCAAAAAGTTCCGGGTACTCTTCTCTCACTCGGTCACGAAATTCCTTACCTTTTTTAGTGCCAAATAAAAACGTCAAGCCAGCCCCAACCGCCGCTCCAATAACAAGTCCGGTTAACAAACTTCCCGATCGATCCTGAGAATCACACATATTTTCTAAACTCCCAGTGTTAATTTTCTTTCGTTTTCTTCTCTCTTGTCAATACTCTCATCAGAGCCGATCCGCCCTTAATTCCGGTAATCATTGTTGACAGCATGCTGACTGGTCGGCTCACTGACTCGGAAATAACCCCGGTGTCCTCAAGAACTTTATTGGCTTTCTGGAGAGTTGCGCGAAACTCACGCAAAATAAAATACACCTGGATGCAAATAACCGTCAGCATGACGGTAACCATCAGGATAACAAAAGCCAAAAGCGCCTGGGTAGCGTCAATCATAAACTCTAATAACGATAATACAAAGACAGCTACTTTTCCAGACGGAGATTGCGGCTGACCACCGTCTGCCGGTTAAACTTATTCGTCGCCGTTATCGTCAAGCTGTTAAGTCCCGGCTGAAGGGGTATTTTAACGTCAAAACTGCCGTTTTCGCTTACCGTCACTTTTTGCCCGTTAATAACCAAACTCGCCTCCGGATCGGTTTTCCCCGTAACTTCAACCTGATCCTGGGAGACAACGGTGTTATTTCGGGGGGAGTTAACAACCAGTGTCGGCGAACCGGCAAATTGAAAATAGGAAAAAACCAGATAGGCAAAAAAGAGGACTACCAGCGTCCCAATGGCAAAAGAGGTAAAAAACTGGGGCGTCAGGGAAAACCGGCCGATTTTTGGCCCTTGGGCCGGTAGCACCGGCATAATCTCTTCGTTGACCTGACGGCGGTAAAAAGCCAGTGTTTCCGAAACGGGAAGCCCCAGAAAAGACGCATAATTTTTAATAAAGCCTTTGGCAAATGTCCCCGGCGGCAGTTTGTCAAAATCGTTATTTTCCAAAGCCTCCAAAAACTTTACCCTGATCTTGGTGGCCTTTTCCACCTCCGAAAGCTCCAGTTTTTGGTCCTTCCGGGCATTTTTAAGAATTTCACCGACAGTCGTCATAACATCTATCTTAAGTATCTTAAGTTACTTAAGAAACTTAGGAAGCATCTCTTAGTTGGCAGAAGCAGTAGTTTCTTGATTTCGGCTGGCAAAATATTCATCGGCGTTTCGCACCAGAACATCGCGCGGTTTGCTCCCTTCTCCGGGACCGACAATGCCAATTTCCTCCAAAGTGTCCAGGATTCTGGCGGCCCGGGCGTAGCCGATTGATAACTTCCTCTGCAGAAGCGAGGCGCTCGCCCGGTCAAATTGGCAAACAATCCTGATGGCTTCGTCAATTAGCGGATCGCCGCCGTCAGGGGTGGTTTGTTTGCCCCCCGGCCCTTTCTGTGTCAAAACCTTCATGCTGGTAACCTCTTCCGTGTATTGGACCGGTTCCCCGCGGCCTTTGAGCCAGTCCACCATTTTGTGGACTTCGGCGTCCGAAACAAAAGCCCCCTGGATACGACTGGGTTTGCTTTGGTCGGGGGGAATATACAACATATCTCCCTTGCCCAAAAGTTTTTCCGCCCCCGGCATATCGATGATCACCCGGGAATCGATCATGGAAGTAACGTTAAAGGCGATTCGGCAAGGGATGTTGGCTTTAATCAGTCCTGTAATAATGTCCACGCTGGGCCGCTGGGTTGACAAAAGCAAATGGATCCCGGTGGCTCGGGCCATCTGGGCCAGCCTGCAGATGGCGTCCTCCACCTCCACGGGGGCAAACATCATCACGTCTGCCATCTCGTCCACCACGATAACCAAATAGGGAAGTGCCTGGAAACCCGCCAGTTCGTTGTAACCCTCAATATGTCTCACCCCGACCGTGGCGAAAAGTTTATATCTTCTCTCCATTTCGGTCATGGCCCACTTAAGAGCGGAAAGGACCTTGTCCACATCGACAATTACCGGAGTGAGAAGATGGGGAATACCGTTATATAAAGACAACTCCACCCGTTTTGGGTCAACCATAATAAGTTTCAGCTCCGATGGTGAATTACGGTACAAAAGGGAAGTCAAAAAGGCGTTAATGCAGACTGATTTTCCGGATCCGGTCGAGCCGGCAATCAGCACGTGCGGCATTTTGGCAATGTCCACCACCTGAGCGTTTCCGGAAACGTCCAGGCCTAAAGCTACCGTCAGTTTGCTTTTTGCCTGTTGCAGCTTCTCCGATTCCAGGATTCGCCGGACGGTCACAAATTCCGGCGATCGGTTGGGGATCTCAATTCCTACTAGAGACCTCCCCGGAATGGGGGCTTCGATACGGATCTGACCGGGAGCAGCCAGGGCCAGAGCGAGATCATTTTGCAACGTGGTTATTTTTGACAGTTTGGTTCCCAAGGCAATTTCCAGGGCATACTGTGTCACCGCCGGACCGGAATTCACCTCCGCCACTCGGGCGGTGATGCCAAATGATTCCAAAGTTTTTTCAATAATGGCGGCATTTTGTTTAATATCTCCTCGGTCGGCTTTTCCCCCGGAGGCGTCGGACAATAGGGACAGTGGGGGATACTCCCAAATTTTTGCTTCTCCGGCTCCTGTTGGCGGCTCGTTTTGGATAATCTTCTCATCCAGCATCCCGGCGGCCATCACACCTGCCGGAAGGCTGCTTTTTGCCGTTCCCGCCGCCAAGTCCTGCCCAGTCGCGGGAGTTTTTCCCGCCTCCGCCGCCGGCCCCTTGACCAGAGGTTTGGTGTCTAAAGTCTTTACCTGACTGTCTTTGACAAAGACAGGAGCCGGCTTTCGCTTGAAGGAAAGCAGTTTCTGTAAGAATTCGCGGACCCCTTTAACCACATCCCCAAGAATCGTTATCACTTCGCCCAAAGACAAGTTAAAAAGCAGTGTTCCTCCCAAAAGAGCCACCAGGAGCAGAACGAAAAAGACAACTATGCTAACCGGAATGAAAGTATAGACAGTGGCAAAAATCAACGACCCGAAAGAGCCAGTTGAGGACATTCCTAAAAGGGCGCACAAAATAAGAAAGTAGCCAATAACCACATTCATTTTCGCCGGGGAAATTTTGATTCGGGAAAAGACCGCGGCCATTTGCAGAAGTGTCACTACCAAAAGCATTCTTCCCCAACCAAAATAGAGTCGAAACAACTCGTTAATCCTTGCCAGAATAACCCCTTTTGGCAGAAAAAAGGCCACCAGAATAAGCCCGGCCAGTCCCAGAAAGCCCAGAGAAAAAACAGAATAAATTGTCTGCTTACGCAGCTTAAGCCTGAAAAGCGATCGGCGACGGTAACGCATAACCGTTTCATTATTCTACACTCACACCTTTTTTACCAGATCCCGGTGTGAAATAATATAACCAGGAAGATGACCAGATACCTTAAAACCTTTCTCCGTGTTTTTCGAAATAGCCTCTTAAACCTGGACTACTACCGGGATCTTCTCTCGGTTAAATTCGGTTTCTCCCTGAAATACTTTTTCACTCTTTTATATTTTTCTAATCTGTTTTTGATACTCCCCATACTTATTGGTCTTCTCACTCTGGTTCCAGAACTTCCCGGCAGGGCCAACAGAACTAAAAGTAATCTCGTCAGTGCCTTTCCGCGTGACTTGGTTGTCAAAATCCAGAAAGGGCAGTTAAGCATCAACAAGCCCCAACCTTACTTTTACGATGGACCGTCAGAAATTACTGCCGGCAAACACCTCTTTGCCATAGACACCGTGGCCGACCCAGGCAGTTATAAAAGCTTCAACTCCGTTTTTTTGGTAACTAAAAACTCGCTGGTCGTCCCCAATTCTGAATCCAACCAGGCTGACACCCAGACAGTTCCTCTCTCCGATTTCCAGGATTCCACTCTTGACTACCCAACCTATACCCAGGCCGTTAAAAGTTATCTGCCAATATTTGACAACATCGTCCCCATTTTCTGGATTTCCTTTGTGACTCTCCTTCTTCTCGGACCGGTGGTCGGTGCAATTTTTATCCTTCCCTTTAAACTGTTTCACTTACTAATCGTCTCTATTGTTCTTCTGCTTTTAGCCAGGATTTTCCGTCTCTCCTATGAATATTCCCAACTGTATAGGTTGGCCATCCACGCTTCCACTTTGCCCATTATCTTTTTCACCTTACTGGAACTTTTTGGTCTTTCTCCCACCGTCCCTTTTGGTTATTCCCTTTTGCTTTTGATTTTCGTTGGGGCAGTCTTACTAAGACTGGGTCCAGCTAAACACAATGGGTAGATTTTTGCTAGTTGCCAATTGGAAAGCCAATAAAACTGTTTCTGAAGCCCAAAGTTGGGTGTTGGAACTTGGCACCAGATTGAGTCAAGTTGGAGATCTTTCAAAAATTGAGATCGCGATCGCTCCGTCATTTCCCCTTCTGGCCCCGCTTTACGACCAAATCCGCCAAAACAACTATCCACTAACTCTCACTTCCCAAGATATCTCTGCTTTTGATGTTGGCGCCTACACCGGTGAAGTGCCGGCCAGAATCCTTTCCCAATTTGCCGTCCGTTACGCCCTGGTGGGACACTCGGAACGAAGGAAATATCAAAAAGAATCTCTCCCTGCCATTGAATCTAAAATAACTCAAGCTGTTGAAAACGACATCGCTCCCATCATCTGTGCTCAGTCTTTGGAGGAAATTCCTGCCAATATTCGCAATTTTGCCTTTGACAAGTTCCTTCTCATGTACGAGCCTTTTTCCGCTATCTCCACTGATGGCCAGTACCACCCAGAAAGTCCGGAAAAAGTCGCGGCCGTACTGTCAAATTGGCAAGGCCGGTTTGGTCAGAATTGCCGGCTTCTCTATGGCGGCAGCGTTAGTCCAGACGATGTTTCCGACCTGCTCGCTGATAACTTTGAACTGATATCCGGTCTGGTTATTGGTCACGCTTCCTTGGCGGTTGAGCCGTTTTTTGCTATCATCAAAAAATGCCTTCAGACTCTCTCTTAGGCCGAAGCTGGGCTAAATTGAGACGACGCCTTCTCACTCATTATCGACTGGTGCGCGCTGGCCTGTTAGTTCTCACTTTGGCTATTATCATTTTTCTTTTTGGAGGTTTCATCCTTCCGTTCCTCCGCTTGGGCAAGGAAGTTCTCTTTGGACCGGTCAATATTTTTTCAGTGGTCTTTCCCCGGCAACAGGAGCTCAAAAGCGACCACGGTCGAACCAACATCCTCCTCCTGGGTATCGGTGACCCGGGCCACGACGGGCCTAATCTCACCGACACAATGATTGTTGTCTCTTTAAAATATCCTCCAGAAAGCGACAGCCAAACAGCCACCGCCGCCCCCACTCTCGATCTCATCTCTATCCCCCGTGATATCTATTCCGATTCTCTGGGGCAAAAAATAAATGCCGCTTATGCTGTCGGCCAGGAGAAAGGTTCGGGAGTCGGTCTTGTCCTGGCTAAAGCTACCGTTTCCCAAATTACCGGTCTGCCTATTCACTATGCCGTTCGGGTGGACTTCTCCGTTTTTGAAAATATCATCGATCTTGCTGGCGGGATAGATATTAATGTGGAGCACTCATTTGAGGATAAACAGTATCCCGTTGACGGCAAGGAAAACGACCTCTGCGATGGCGATCCTGAGTTCAAATGTCGCTATCAAACGGTTAGTTTTCTGGCCGGACCCCAACACATGGACGGAAAGACCGCCCTTATCTTTGTCCGCAGTCGCCATGCGCAAGGTCTGGAAGGCACCGACTTTGCCAGGTCCCGAAGGCAGCAATTGGTCATAGAAGCTCTCAAAAGCAAACTTTTTAGCACCAATCTTCTCTTAGACCCCAGCAAACTCCTATCCATTTATAACCAGTTTAAATCCCATATTGACACCGACTTTAGCCAGAATGATGTTAATAATCTTGTCAATCTTGCCCTCAAGTTTCGCCTGGCGAAATTCAAAAACATCGTTCTGGATCTCAATTCTGACCTCCTGGTCAACCCTCCACCCGATGAGAGAGGCTGGATTCTTTTGCCAAAGGATAGTACCTGGGAGAAAGTTCACCAATATATCCAAACTCAGTTAGAGAAGGATCAATAAACCTACTACTACCGCTCCCACCCCTAAAACTATTCCTCCGATTGTTGCCGCCGTGTTTCCCGATCTGGGTATCGGGGGCGGTGCCGCGGCCGGCTGGCAGGAAACATCCGAGGTACAACTGTCTGTCCCGGCTCCGGTCACCACGACACACGCCCGGTTACGACACTCCCTGTGGGTAGCCTGAGCTACAGGGGGCGGCGTCACCGGTGGCGGCGTCACCACTACCGGCGGGGCTGAGACACAATCGGCGCTGGTGTTGCAGGAATTGCTGCACCGGGTCGTCGGCGGGGAACAGTCAACTGAACTGCAACTGCTGCCCAGACAAACCTTGTGCTGGTATTTCGGTTGACAGTCCGAATCGCCTTGGCAAGTACTCTGACTCGAACAATCGGTGGAGTTGGGGACGCAATCCTCCTGTTTACAAGCATAATTTTCGCATTTTTTATACTTGTAGACCACCTGGTTGACCGTGACCGTTTGAGTGCAACTTCCACTGCCCCCGGCTATGTTTCCCAAATTATCCGCGACTGTCCCCTTTATGGTAAAAGTCCTCGGGTTTGTAAAAGTATGGGAAATTGTAGGTGAACTTTGGCCAACCGGCGTTGTCCCGTCCCCAAAATCAAATTTGTAATTTACCACTGACCCGCCTCCGGTAGTGTGGCCGGACAAGGTGAAATTTGCCGTGAACGGGGCCGTCCCCGAGGCATGGTCCACCGTCAAATTATCGCAGACGACAGCTTGCGGGGAAGCGACACTAAAGGTCAGGGTGCAAGCCGGGGTAGCGGAAGGGGTGGCTGGTGCCTCAGCGTGGGGAATAACTTGCGGCACGGTCGGTGCCACCGGACCCAGGGTAGCTTGCCGATAGGCCGTGAGTATTGCTACCGCCGCTCCCACTAAAAGCAAAACTGAGAAAAAAACTCCGGCAATAATTGTTTTTGTTCGCGACGACATAAACTACTGCATCCACTGATTCTTGCTCACCCAATGAGCCATAATCGAAACGCTGTAATTTCCCGGCCCGGGGATGGTATAAGCTTGAACTCCTTTCCAGGCTTTCCCTCCAAAACTCGTATCTTTAGATGTGTCTCGAGAAGCTGCTACTGTGGTATCCGACAACACCGCCCCCCCCGAAGCAGTGTTACTGATGATGAACCTGACCTTGTCAATTTGTTCAATGTTGTCGCTGGTAATTCCCCAACCGGAGAAGGTAACCACATCGCCGACCTTGAGCGCTGACAAGTCCTTATCAGCTGCAACCATCTGACAAGCGGCAGTACCCTGCAAAGTAATAGTGGCTGTTTGTTGACAACTTCCACTTCCACCATCAATGTTTCCTTTGTTGTCAATGATGAAGCCTTTAACTGTAAAGTTTCCTGCTGAAGCAAAGGTGTGAGCCAATGTTGGTGATGCTTGTGTTACGGGGCTAGTTCCATCACCAAAATCAAACTTGTAGGAAGCAATTGATCCGCCATTAGCAGTGTGTCCGGTTAAAACAGCAGTAACATTTAAAGGCGGCGTTCCACTTGACGGCGTGACTGCCAAGCTGTCACATACAGCTGTTTGTGATGGGGGGTTGCAACCTGTCCCTGTGGCTTCAGCATAAAGCACTGTTCCTGTATCTACCCACGACCCTGGAGAGAATAAATCAGCCTGCTCATGGTACTCTTTCCGTTGGCCACAGTTTTGGACTATCCATGTACCATCATGGCCAGAATCATAGCCCCATCTAGCTTGTTTGGAAGGGTTGTCCAAATATGCCACAAATTCTGTCTTGCTCCCCCCAATTTGGTTCCCCGTCGCCTTGTCATAAACCAACATATAAAAGCGATGACCTTGGTTATCAACATTCTTAACCAAATATGTTAATGGCATCCAACAGTAAGTTCCTCCTCCCACGTCACAAGTACAATCGGCTGTCGTTGTGCCAGGCCGGACCGTACATTTAGTATTTGATTTGTAATTCTGATCATCAAGAGCCCAAGCGTCAAAGTTGTCGGGCATACCGGGAACAGTAACCTCCGAACAAGAAGTACCATTAGTGGTATTACCGCTACAGGATGGTGGGTTTCCTGAACAGGTGTCACTACAGCCGGACTTACCATTTGACGCCGCCTTACTTTGGGGGCTCTGAGATTGTTTTTTCTGTACTAAAAAGGTGCCGATCCCCAGTCCTACCAAAAGGATCAATAATCCGCCCAAGAGGAAAAACATTTTGGGGTTAAACCATCTTTTTCCGGGCAATTGGGTCTGGCTGTTTCCTCCGGACCCCAAATTAATAACGGTAGGAGAAGGTGATGGCGGTGGACTTGCTATTGTTTGAGGATTATCATTCATGTTTCCAAACTAATCCTATTCCCAGTGTGGCGGAAATAAGACCCAATGTCAATAATACCAGCGTACTTTCTGTCGTTCCGGTCGTCGGTGGCCTGGACACCGGGGGACTGGCTGGTGGTGTTGCCACTGGCGGCGGCTGGGGATTGGCCGGAGGAACAGTACAGTCAGCATCTGTTGCGCAGTCGTCCGGTCCGACCCCCGACACAGCCACGCAACCGTTGGACAAGCAGGCCAAATGAGTTAATGTCCCTGATGGTGTCCCTGAGGTTATGGGCAAAATCGTCTCGCCGGCGCTGACATAAAAAGTCCGGGTGATTGTTTGAATTGTCCCGTCAGCATTTTCCACCGTGATTGTTACTGTGTGTTGACCGGGAGAGAGGTTAGCCGGCGGGGTCCACGACCAATTCCCTGCCGGATCCGCTTTGACCGTCCCGGAATAAACGGTTGGTGAATGAATCTCAATTTTAACCACCTGATTAGGGCCGGCCTTTCCTGACACTGTCGGCAAAGGGGAAGAAACCGTTTCCCCGTCAGAGATATTTGTTGAAAGCGACCCGCCGGAAGATGCCGGACGTATTTTGGTGCTGTTGAAACCAGCTGATGCTGTTGCCGGTTTTTGCTCTACCGTGCTTTCCGTATTGCTGCAGTCAGCGTTTTGCCCCAGTTTTACTGTCGTTACAGGCCGGTCAAGACCCGATTGGCAGCTGACAATTGATTGGCCGCCCGGCCCGCCGTCTAAGGAGATTTTTTCTGACCGTGACAAAGTAAAGCCAAAAAAACTCTTCAAATCCAAAGTCCGGGCGTTGGCGATAGGTAAAACATAAGTTCCGTCACTTTTTGAGAGGGACACAATCTTCCCGGATCCGGATGCTTCCCAAACGGCAATCACTCCCGATAATGGTGTCCCGGAACCGTCCAGAACCTTTCCAAAAATCGGGTCAACCACCGGCGTCCCGATTAGTTTTTCCCCGGTCGTCACGGTAAACGGATTTCCTGAATTTGCCACATCTCCAAAGGTTCCCGTTCCGGACCCAATCTTGAAATAATATTTCGTGTTTGAAGTTAAACCGGTGACCCGGACAAAATGGGTTATATATTGTCCATTTGGTGATGCTAAATCACGGTCATCCACTGCAACTCCGTCGGAGAATCCCGTAGTCTTTCCGAAAAACACCGCTCCCGAAGTCTCCTTTTCTGTTGACCAGTAAACCGTAAATCCTATGTCCGTCACATTTCCGATTCCCAAAGAAACGGGAGCCAAACTCCCACCTGCTTGGGAGAAAAATTTGGTTACCTGACCAATCTGCGAGGTAATAAAAGCCAATCCGGCTACCAGAAACAGGGTAAGAAAAATTCCCAGTAGAGTTGGGATTTTCCTTTGCATCGTATCTTACCCACCTCCCTTTCGTTGGGCCAGTTTAGTAAAAATTGTTTGGTCCAAGTTTGGGTCCAACGGAGTCATAACCTTTTCCAGGTCAGCAGGAAGGGTTGATGTTCGCAGTTTTTCCACCGCCGAGACCTCGACCCAACAGACGGCCAATACCAAAGCCAAGACGGCGATGTAAAGCCATTTTTTGTCTCTATTCATAAAACCTGATCAGGTAAATAATAGCCAACAGCAGTAACACTGAACGAAACCGCCCCCCCGACCTCCGGGTTTTTGGTAATACCCAGGTCCAGGATATGAATTTGCCTGGGGAGACTTTCTATTTTCGTCAAAAACGAGCGCGTCTTATCCGGCGAATCCGTAGCGTTAAGAATAAATTTTACCGTTAAAGCGTCAGAAGTTTTTTGTGCCTGGACCTGCGCCTCCACGGAGTCGGCGGATAAGGGTAATTCCTGAAACTGCAATCCCTGCACCACCAACCCCGAAGAGGAAGCCGCTGCCATAACTTCAGAAATAATCGTTTGAGGAGTCGGCGTTTGGGGAAGTGCCGTAAAAAGGACCGGCAGAGAGCTTTCTACCTGGGAATAATTCGCCTGAGCAATCACCAGATTGGCAATTTTCTGGTCCATTGTCTTAATAGCTTGATTTTGCTCGTCAATTTTTTTCCTCAGTGTCAGGATCGTGTCTATCGTCGGTGACAGGGCAAAAACCAGAAAGAAGGCAATCAGAAGAAAAGAAGCCACCAGATTGAAATATCCCCGAACCAGGGGATCTGAAACCACCGGTTCGATATAAACGTAATACTGGCTATATCTTTTGGCTAAATCTTCCAGGGGAAGGTTTATATTCATGTTCATAATTTTTTCTCGTTGGTTTCTCCTTTGATATATGTTGCTCTCATAGCAAAATCAATGAGCTGGCTTGGGCTTGTTTTAGTTATTTTGTCCACATACAGATCGGTAAAATCCGGTGAGTTGCGAAAAGCCGTTACCAGCAAAGCTAGAGACTGCTCATCACTGGTACCGCTCATGTTTACCCCCGTAGCGCTCAGACTTAACTGAGTAATCGTGGCATTTTTGGGAACCATCGCGTTTACTTTGTCCAGAACTTCTATTGGCGAAACCTGTTTTTCGATTACTGACGCTTCCGAGACTCGTTTGGACAGAGATCGGAATTTTTGCTCGAAATTAGCTGAGGCGGTGATTACGTTCTTTTTTACCGTAATTTTTTCTGCTAAATCGGCGGCGGTTGTGTCCAGCCAGAAACGTGACAAAAAAGCCAGAATGACAATTGCTTCCGTGACAATGACTATTCGCTTTCCCCATGAGAGAGCCCACTTAAGAAACTTCCCGCCCGGTCTTCCTTCCAAATCATCCCCGGGCATCAAATTCACCTCCACAGTTTTTGTGGAATTTGACACTGCCATAACCCTTTCAGAATAGAGGTAAATAGTGCGGTTGTAAAGCCCGGGAAGAGCCAATTTTTGGAGGATAAACTACCAGGGCAAATCCTACTTCTTCAAAAGCTTTGACAGTCGGCTCTTTAATCTGCCCGCCCGGTTTTTATGAATAACGTTTGTTTTGGCCGCTTTGTCCAGTGCTGAAACCAGCTTAGTGTATGCTCCCGGCGCCGGTTTCTTTTTGAAAGAGTCCAAAAGACTTTTAATCCTTTTCTTGGTGTCCAGATTCCCCAACCGTCTTTTTTCTCCTTGGCGCTGTTTTTTAATGGCTGATTTAAGAATAGGCATGGCAATAGGAATTTTAGCACAGTATAATCATAACTAGAAGATAGAGGATAGGCAATAGAAGATAGTGACAGAAGATAGAAAATAGAAGGTGGAAAAATAATCTATCTTCTATCTTCAACCCTCAAAATACTATCATCTACCCTCCAGCATCTATCGTCTGGATTTATGGTTAAAGGTTTTTTGAAAAACGGTACTGACTTTCTCTTTCGCCGTCAGACCAACATTCTCTCAGCTGCCACTGTCATAGCCGCGGCCGTGCTCCTGTCCCGCCTCCTGGGGTTGATCAAATACCGGCTTCTTCTTACCAGCCGTTTTGGTTTTACCCCGTCGGATATTGGCGTTTTTCTGGCTGCCTTCAAACTCCCCAACTTCCTTTTTGATTTAATTGTGATGGGAGCCCTCACCACGGCTTTTATACCCGTCTTTACCTCCTATCTGGCTCGCGGAAAAAACGACGACGCCAATGAAATTGCCTCCACGATCTTAAACATTTCCGTCATCGCCTTTCTTCTTTTTTCTCTTTTATTTTTTCTTTTTACCGACCCCCTTGTTCACCTCATCGCGCCCGGTTTGACCTCCCGGGAAATTGACCAGGTAATCCCGTTCACCCGGATAATGCTTATTGGCCAAACTCTTCCGCTTCTTTTGGGGAACTTTCTGACCGGGATTCTTCAGTCTCACAAGCGGTTTCTCGTCTCCGCTCTGGCGCCGATTGTCTATAACGTGGGCATAATCATCGGCATTTATTTTCTTTCTCCAATGATGGGTCTCTATGGCCCGGTCTGGGGGGTGGTCATCGGAGCCGTCCTTTTTCTTTTGGTTCAATTGCCGCTGGCCCGTCATCTGGAATTTTTCTACAAACTGAAAATTCGCCTCTCTCATCCCGGAGTCTTGGAAATCGGCCGGTTGTTTATTCCGCGGGTAATAGGTCTGGGGATAAACCAGACTAACTATATTGTCACGTTTGGCCTATCCTCCCTTTTCGGAGCCCGGGGGATTACTATCTTTTCCTTTGCGCAACAATTGGAGCAACTCCCGGTGAACATTTTTGCGGCCACTATCTCTCAAGCGGCTCTTCCGACCATGGCTGAAGAATTTGAACGTGGTGACGGTCTGACTGCTTTTAAAAAAACCTTTACCAACAGTTTTCTTCAGGTTCTGTTCCTGGTTCTGCCGGCTGCCGCCATTCTTATTGTTCTTCGCATCCCTATTGTCCGCCTGGTTTACGGAGCTTCCGAGTTTGACTGGGTCGCCACCGTGGACACCGGCCGGACCCTGGCTTTCCTGGGTCTGGGTCTGATTGGAGAATCCCTGGTTAATCTTTTGGTCCGTGGCTTCTATGCCGTCCATGACAGCAGAACCCCGGTCACGATCGGGGCCTTCACTGTCGGCTTAAACATTCTTTTAGCTTTTGTTTTTGTCCCTATTTTTCATCTGCCCATCTGGGGACTGGCCCTGGCCATGGCTGTTGCCGACTCCCTTTATGCGGCCATTCTGACTCTCTTTCTCTCCCGGCGGGTCCAGGGCTTTAACCTCATTCAAATTCTACTTCCGGCAGCCAAAATGACCACGGCTGCTGTTTTAGCCGGCTTTTCTCTCTGGGTTCCTATGAAACTGCTTGATCAGTTGGTTTTTGACACTACCCGGACTGTGCCTTTGATCCTTCTTACCGGCACCGCTTCGGTGATTGGCCTCTTTGTCTATTTTTTTCTCACCTGGGTTTTCCGGATTGACGAGCTGAAAGCCTTTCTTGGACTTCTTGCTCGTGGTCGCAGGTTGATCTTCTCTCCCGAAGAAACCGTGTCCGATGTCGTCACCCAAGTCTCCCCGGTTGGACTTTCGGAAACACCACAGGAAACAAACTAAACGTCAATTTTATTCGCTGCTCGCTGAATACCTCGCAACTTGTTGCGAGGATGAAGCCGAACAGAGAAGACATCCGGGTGTCCAAAG
>CAZRUW010000127.1:0-1813 GCA_964603445.1 uncultured Gammaproteobacteria bacterium
GAGAGAAGCTCGGTGAATTTGTAAAGCGCCATATCCGGCCGGGTTCTGGGACCATAAACATTAAAGAAACGAAGAATAGTGGCGTTAATTTTATGTAAATAGCTGTATGTGTAAATGATTGCCTCGGCGGCAATTTTGCTGGCCCCGTAGGGGGAAGTCGGCTTTTGCGGCGGGTCGCTTTCCGAAAACGGAGTCTTCGCGTCCCGGCCATAGACTGTCGACGAAGAAGAGAACAATAAGTGGGGGATTTGATATTTTGTCATTAACTCAAGCACGTTCAGGGTTCCCAGAACGTTGGTCTCAAAATATTTTTCCGGTTCTTCAATCGACTTTTGTACACCACCGCGGGCAGCTAAATGGACGACTTTGTCGATGGAGTTTTCTATAAAGACTTTTTCCAATTTCTCTTTGTCACAAATGTCCGTCTCATACAAGACGAATTCCGGGTGCTTTCTTGCGGAGGCAATATTCTGTCTCTTAAAGACGGGCGGATAGCTGTCGTTGAAGTTGTCTACACAAATAACTTTGTATCCGAGTGCTAACAGTCGGTCGCACAGATGAGACCCGATGAAACCTGCCCCGCCTGTCACAAGAATGGTTTTTGGGATCATAATGCTCGTATAATAAGGGTAATGGGGAAAATCCGCAATTTGCTCTTTTTCCTGGTCATAGCTGTTTTGGCCAAAGGTCTGGTCTGGACCGCATTAGTTCCTGTTTTTCAGACCCCTGATGAACAGGCCCATTTTGCCCAACTGGAATATATGGCCCAAAATCACGCCTTATCTGTTGATTCGGAGAAAAATTTGTCTCTAGAGATCGCCCAAACGGAAAGTCTGCTGGGAACCCGCCGGGACAAATTCGGAAACAATAACTACACCTATCGCCCCGGTTTTCGAATCGTTTATACCTCCACGAAAACAGGGCAATATGAAAAGAGTATAAATTCTTTGCCCCTGAGTTCAAGGACGGAATATGTCGATCAGGAAGCCGCCGGCTATCCGCCGTTGTACTATCTCCTGGATATGCCGTTTTATTATTCGGTTTATAGCCATGGCCTGATTGACCGGCTTTTCGCCGGCCGAATACTCTCTCTGATTCTCTTAATTCCCCTCACTCTCATCGCCTGGCAAATTGGCCGGGAAGTCTGGGGAGAAGGAATCATGCCTTTGGCGCTGGCCGTGATGGTCTCCTTTCAGCCGATGATTTCCTTTGTCTCGGCGGGAATCCACCCGGATAATTTGCTTAACGTCCTTTACTCCGCCGGCATTTTAATTTGTCTTTTGATACTTAAAGACGGATTAAAACTTAAGTACCTGCTCCTTTTAGGGATTGTGAGTGTTTTGGGAAACGAAACAAAACAACTCATGGTCTTGTTTTTCCCGTTAGCCGCGGCCGTCGTTCTTTGGCAGTGGAAAGCGCTGGGAAAATTGGGCAAACTGGGGGCTGTTGTTTCCCTGATCTTGCCGATTTTCGCGTTTTTGGGACGCTGGCCGATTCCCTACATGCCCTTTGGCTTTGCCGGTAATATTAGTCTTGCTGATTATTTGCGTTTTCGCCTGGGTAAATTGGCGTTTGAAATGTGGCCCTGGTATTGGGGGGTGTTCAAATGGCTGGGGGTAACCCTGCCGCCGCTAACTCTCAAAATCATAACCAGGGTGGGGATATTGGGGGGATTGGGGATAATAGGAAAACTTATTCTTGCTGTTAAGAACCGGGATTTTTCTTTTGAGGTGAAAGCCTTAATCCTTTTTCTTCTTTCTTCTCTCTTCTATCTTCTCTACCTAGTATTATGGGACTGGCGCCTCATGCAGTC
>CAZRUW010000128.1:0-3789 GCA_964603445.1 uncultured Gammaproteobacteria bacterium
ACCAATTCGGAAATCGGTAAGACTTCCCTATTTTTTCCATTGCCAACAATACTCGCGCGCAGTTCCCGACCGTCAATAAATTCTTCCACCAGAACGGGTTCACGATAAAGCTCCAGCAGTTCCTGGACCTTTTTTGACAGGCCGGTTTTATTTTTAAAGACTGACTCCTGGGAAATTCCCAAACTGCAATCTTCAGCCACCGGTTTGACGATCACCGGAAAGGTCACACCGGAAAGGGCGGCCCCATGGTCAGGAACAACTATAAACCGCGGGGTGGGAAGGTGATTTCGCAAGAGAATATTTTTGGTGGCCGCTTTGTCAGTAGTTAACTCAATAGATTTTCCGCTTGATCCCACGACAGGTTTTCCGGTTTTGTTCAAGGCTGTTGCGGCCAAACCCTCACTGTGCGGGAGACTGTTAATTCCACCGCAAAGGTTAAAAAAACAGTCTGTTTTAATTTCCGAGAGCCCGGAAATATTATTTTCATCAAGTTCCAGAAGATTGACAACGTGACCGGCCCAGCGGAGAGTCCCGGCCACTTTCTTGGCCATAATTACCGTGTCATTGTCAGCAATAACATCCTCTTTTTTACCGTAGGAAAGGGATTTAACCTGATTGTAAACGACAGTAATTTTAATTTTTTTCATGACAGCTCCGACAGTTCCTGCTTAAAGATTTTATGTAAAGCGTTCTTTAAATTATAGGGCTGACTTTTTGACTCATGGATCCCAAAAAATTTTTCCCGCAGTTCCCTTTCCCGCGATTTCGCTTCCAAAAGATATTTTTTGGAAAATTCTTTCATTAATTCCCCTTTCACTCCCCGGTTCCAGGCTAAATAGAAAGCGAGCAGTTGTTCGTCCCGGCCCAGGCCGCTTTTGTCATAAACGCCGCTATCTTCGCCTTCAAGGCTGAATAATGGGTATAACACTCTCTTTTTCTGGCCCAGAAGGGATTCGTTCATTCCCACAGTTTTCGGATTGATCCCCAGGGCCAACAGAAAAATGTGTATCCGGGCGCATTTTGAGCACTGCCCACACCAGCGATGGGTAGCAGCATTGTCTTCCTCGGCAAAGCAAGAGAGTTGGTATTTAGCTATCTTTGGGTAACGCCCATGAAGAATCTTCATTACGGCAATTTCATGGATGGGCTCAATAAGAGAGGCCAGAGCAACATTGCTGCCAAAATTCCGGGTCAAATTGTTGGATGTCAAAAGCCAGCGGCTGCTTTGCTCAAAAACCGGGTTGACGTTATAGCCTTCGGAGTCGGCCAGGAAATCATTGCAGCTTTGCTCATGCGACCAAAAAAGGAAGCGGGCGCGTAATCCAAAAATATAGGGAATTAAAAGCATTGTGTACTGGGTCAAAAGCAAATCCCACCCCCACCATTTGCCAAATGTTTGCCGCAGTCTCCCCGGGGAGAGCGGGAAAAAATTTACTTCAATATCGAACTCCTCTTGAAAACGGTCGGCCAGTTTTCTTTTGTGCCGGTTTTCAAACGGGCTTCTCGGTTCCCGAAAAAAAACGGGGTAGGGGTCAATGCCCAGTTCCTGACAAAGGGCGAAAGTTAAAAGACTGTCTTTGCCAAAAGAAAAAGGGATAACCGCCCGATTGCGGCTGTTGCGATTGACGTTTTTGAACCTGGAGAGTCGGGGCCGACCGGAAAACTCGATATTTAAATTGCGGTTATAAAAAAGTCGGAGAAGATCAGACGTCCGGGTGTCTTTTCCTTCCAAAAGAGTCGTTTCCCCCAAAGAATAAATCATGCCTTCAAAGATGTAAGGTTCAATTTGAGGAGCGGGAAAGTTATAAACGATTCTTTCATGTCCGTTTAGACACAGGTGCATAGTTAAAGTAAAGGCTACGGCATCGGCAAAATTTTGACGATAGACGTCAGGGAATTCCCTCCAGACGTGGGTGGGATAAGTGATTTCGTAAACTTTGCGGCCAAGTGATAATTCTATCCCGTTGGGAATAATCTTTCGAAAGACGTTTGTTGCGGACTGTTTCATTTCGAGGCTTTGAAAAGGCCTTTGTAAAAATTTTGCAGAATATATATTTGTTTTCCTTTTTCAGGATAACAAATATGCAGAAGCTGTCAAGAGTATCTACTCTAAGCTGGGGTATTTGGGAGCAACTTTTTCTTTGCCAACATATTTTTGAAGAACTTTTGGAATTGTAACACTGCCATCAGAATTTTGATAGTTTTCCATGATGGCAATGATGGTTCTTGGGCCAGTGATACCGGTATCGTTGACGTTGTGAACAAATTTTTTCTCGCCGTTGATATCGACGTACTTTGTGTTAAAACGTCTTGCTTGAAAGTCCCAGGCATCAGTATTGCTTCCCATCTCCACAAAAGTTTGGGAAACCGGCAGCCAGACTTCAAAATCATACTTCTTGTAAGTGGCGAAATAGCCGGCATCACCGCTGCACATGAGAATTATGTGATACGGAAGTTCCAACTGCTGCAGCAACCATTCATTTATGCTAAGGAGATATTCCTGCATGGCTGCAGAGTCATCTGCTGTAGTAATGGCATCCATTTCTAATTTGTCGAACTGGTGAACTCTCTTTATACCCCGGACATCTTTGCCCCAGGAGCCGACTTCAGAACGGAAGCAGGAGGTGACGGCAAAAAATTTTTGAGGGAGATCTTTATAATTCAAAACTTTGTCCATGTAATAAGCAAATAATGGTGGCTCCGAAGATCCGACCAGGAAGAGATCATTGTTTTCTTCGACATATTCACTTTCAATTTTGTAAACTTGGTCTGCATCGCCCGGAAAATGAGATGTGCCATAGAGAGTTCGTCCTTTCACCAAAAGCGGCACCACCATCGGGGTGAATTTTTCTTCAAGAAGTTTGCTTTTCAGAAGCTCGAATACAGCATATTGTAATAATGCCGCCTCGTTTTTCAGATAATAGAACCGGCTGCCAGAAACGAGTGCACTCTGCTCAACATCGATGATGCCTAGCTTTTTGCCCAAATCAACATGATCTTTTCCGGAAAAATCGAATTTTGGCATCCACTTTTTGGAAAAATCTTTAAGGCCCAGTTTTTCTTTGGTGAAGTAGTTATCTTGGGGAGTCCAGGCTTTAATTTCCAAATTGTCATTTTCATCTTTTCCTAGCGGCGTGTCATCGGCGACCATGTTGGGAATCCAATCCATGATATTTTGCCAGTCGGCGGCAACAGTTTTTAGTTCTTCTTCGAGGACTTTGAGACCTTCTTTGATCTTTTTACCTTCTTCCTGCAAGTCTGGAGTGCGTTGTTTAGGGTCTTCCAGCCTTTCGGCAAGCTTGTTTCTTGCCTCCCGGACTTTTTCAATTTCTTTTTCAAGTTCCACTTTTCGGGCGTCCAAAAGAAGCAGCTTGTCCACGTCGGCCTTTTTCGGATCAACGTGCCGATTGATTATATTTTGCTTAACTTCCTCAGGATTTTCCCGGATATATTTGATATCCAACATAGTTTTCAAATTGCCTGGACAGAAAGATCTGAGGCCAGACCGTCCAGGTGGCTGGAATCATTATAGTATTTTATCTTTCTCTTGCCACTGTTAACTTGGATTAAAGAAACAGAGGTGGGTTGGATTTTAAACTCCCACATTTTATCCAGATCCCGACTCAAAAAATGGGTCAAAACGGCAGAAATAATATTGGCATGGGTGACGACCGCAAATGTCCCCTTTTGATTTTCCAGCTTGTTTATCCAGCAAACCGCCCGTTGAAAGGTCTGTATGAAAGACTCTCCGTTGGGGAAAACGACCTTACTTGGTCTTTTGAGCCACAA
>CAZRUW010000129.1:0-3289 GCA_964603445.1 uncultured Gammaproteobacteria bacterium
GAGTTATATCTACTCGGACAGTTCTGGGAGGGGTTTCCCAAAGAGTTTTTAAAGAGCACAGAGCCTCAACAGTCTTTGCCGTTCCTGCCATTTGGCCTATTTTCTCACTCCGCTTTAGAAAAGTCAATTCGGGGAAGTTTCGATTTTGGGAGTCGGGCAGCAAAGCTGGCGGCGAAACTAGGAGGCGGCAGTTTGAGTTGGTTCCGGGCGGTGGGATTGAATGACCTTGACGGCAATGTCTTTGAGCTGGGACGAGGCATCTTCCAGGGATTTTTTCAGACTTTCGATTTCTTTGGCCTGGCGGGAGTTTTCCTGCTCCAGGGCGGCAATTTTAAGATTAAGGATTTCTTTATCCGATTTGGTTTCCTGCTCGCGCAATTTTCTCTCGGTTTCGAATCTTTCTGACAATTCTTCTTGGATCGCGGCGACGGCTTCTTTGACAGCCTTATCTTTTTCGACTGTAAATCCGTCAACAGCTTTTTGCAATTCGGACAAGCTCTTTTTGTCTTGTTCAATCTCTTCGCGGCGGTCGGAAAGTTCTTTTTCCAGCCCGGCTTTTTTGTCTGCCAGTTCGTCCTCAATCTTTTTGCGGGCCAGTTTTGTTTCGTAGTCATAGGTTTCCCGCTCCCGCTGGCGGGTGATTTCTTCGGCTTGGTTTCTTTGGATAAGTTCCTGCTCGTGGGCTTTTTGTTCCTTTGACCATTCAAGTTTTGTTTGTTCAATTTCCCGCTCAAGTTTCTCAACGTCATTTTTAAGTTCCGTCAGGCGGCTGATTTGGAGCTCAAGATCGGTGATGAGAAAGGCGGTTTGGGCGGTGGGACCGGTACCAGTCGAATCGGACAAGGCGGCAACTTTCCTGGTTCTGGTAACTTTTTTGACCGGTTCGGAGGAGGTGTCTGCCATTTGGGCCGATTTTATGAGCTGATTTTGGATTTGTCAACAAGCAAGTTGGTCTTGACAAGGTGGTCTTGACAAGAGTGGTTACCATTCAAGAATTGTACGCAGGGAAGAGTATCTCCGGAAGAGAAAATGAGCAAATGGTGCTGCAGATGATTTCTGCCTTTGAGGTGAAATCTTATTCATTGCCAAATGAAACTCCACGGGCAAAGCCCGTGGTTTCTTACGACACGGCTCCGCCACGTCTGACATGGCTTCGCAAAGTATTCTTTTCGAGCTTGCTCCTGCCTGCCGGCAGGCAGGTCACCCACTGGCAAAGCCAGTGGTGCTTGCAAGTTGCCAAAACGTATGTGTAAAACTGTCCATAAAATGTGGAATTGCGGTAAGCTGCTATGCTGGCTTAAGGTCGAAGAAACAATATTATTGATGCCTAAATCCTGAAGAATGTCACGAAACAGGTGGAAAATTGAAAATGAAACTACAAAAATTAACCAAACTCGTGGTTCTTCACTTAAATTTTTAATGATAAAACAAAAGCGAAAATTACCAGTCCAGAAAACAATAGGTCATAGCCGCCAACCCTCAGGGGTATGGGCGTAATTTTTCCGTTAGGGCTATAACCCCGAGAAATTAGAGCGTCTGAAAGGCGAACCGAGGTTTCCAGGGTGGAATGAAGAATAGGGATCGCCAAAGCAAAAAGGACAATGGGTAACCTTGGAATATTTTTTAAAGACAAATCAATGCGCGCGCCCCTTGCTCGTTGGGCATTAATAATTGTTTGAATTTTTTGGGACAGCAAGGGCATCAGGCGGTAACCAACCATCAAAGTAACACCGTATTTGTGGGGAATCTTGGTTTGAAGAAAGGCAGCGGGAATTTCAATTGGGTTAGTTATCACGGCAAATAACAACCCAAACACAATTAGCAGAACAAATCTTAAAGAAAGAATGGTTCCTTCAATAAGTCTTCCCAATAAAGGTCCCGCGGATGTAACAAGGGACAAGAGTATAAGGCTGACAAAAACGGAAATAATATATATTTTTGACATCCGCCAGAAAAGCCACAGTCCGATCCTACTTAGAAGCAATGTAATTACAAAAACAGCGCCTAAAATTAGTAGTCCTTTTGAGGTTGCCAGAAAAGCAGTGAGGGGGAGCACGAACGAAAAACCCATAAACTTAACCCAAAAGTTAAGGTTATGAATTAAGGAACGCCTTTCGGCATACAGATTATCAAGCATATTAAACAGTACTGCGGTGAATTCTTTGAACTACCGCGGTGTTTTTTATCCGGTAATAGACTCTAAGTCCTAATATAGTCCCAATAATTCCCTGAATAACCATCATTACAAGAACAATGGTTATGCCGGGTTGGGTGGTGGCAAAATTGACAACGGCTTGGCCGCCCGGGAATTTAATCAGCTTGAACAAGAAGAGCAGACCAATTCCCTGGCTCAAAGTCACCCCGACGCCAATAACATAAGCAGCTAACTTCTCATTTTTTCGCAAGGCAAGAAACATTAAATCAATCGGTAGACCGTAGGCTGGTCCCAAAAGGACTTTGGGAAGAAAGCCCGGCGGCCCCAAAAGCGGTAGCGGGAGAGTCAAGATTGCAAAAATTGTAATTCCCAGGGTTGCTGCGCCAAAGGTATCTATGATAAAGAGACCGGGAATGAGAAAAAGATCTAAGAGAAACGAACCAAGAATTGTGGTTAAACCCACGACATCAAAAGCAAGTTTTGCCATCATGTAAGGGATAAAACTAACAAGGCACAAAACCCCTAAACTTCCGGTAGCAATTAATCTTGTCAGTGTCCAGCTTCTTCTCATGTTGATTTAATAGAAACGCTATCAATAAATATTTGTTTTGTTAAGTAGCCATCAAAGTGCTTGAGGAGTGGCGAAAACGGGGGTGGTCTTAAACCTGACTTTTGAAGCAATGGTTCGTCGCCTAAAATCCCGGCAGCTGTGTCAATTTTAATTACTTGGCCGTCATCCAATAACGCAATCCGGTCGCAAAGGAACAGTGCCGCTTCAAAATCTTGAGTGATAACAACGATTGTTGTTCTTCGAGATTTCAGGTCGGTCAAATAATCAGTTATCTCCGCCCAGTTTTTGGGATCAAGGCCAAACTCCGGTTCGTCCAAAAGAATAAGTTGTTGATCACTGACGGTAATATCTGCAATTCCTAAACGGCTTTTCTCTCCGCCGGAAAGGGAGTCCGGGTGGGCGTCTTTATATTTCCATAGGCCATATTGTTTAAGCGCCGACTCGGCTAGTTTTTTTGGATTTGAAAGGCCGAGCAACTTTGGTCCGGCGGCTGTCTCGTCCCAAACATTAGACTCAAAGAACATATCCAAAGGGTCCTGAGTCGAATAACCAATATATTTTGC
>CAZRUW010000130.1:0-2849 GCA_964603445.1 uncultured Gammaproteobacteria bacterium
AGTTTTCAAAAGGAAGTTTAATGAACCTCACGAAAACCCCGGCAAGCTTTCTGCTAATATTTTGCCAGAAGAAGCTTGTAATCCTTCGCTTTCAACCCGCTAGCTAAGAGCCAGGGGTTTTCAGCGAGGTGATTATAAACTTCTCCGGGCTAAAAGCCTGGGAGTTTTCAAAAGGAAGTTTAATGAACCTCACGAAAACCCCGGCAAGCTTTCTGCTAATATTTTGCCAGAAGAAGCTTGTAATACTTCGCTTTCAACCCACTGGCTAAGAGCCAGGGGTTTTCAGCGAGGTGATTATAACAAATTTTAAAAAACAAGCAACTTCACGGCCGCAATACCCGCTTCAGCCTTTTTTCAGCTGTGAGGTCTATTATCCCGTTCATGATGTGGCATCGCGTTATCTTCCATCACCCAATTGGCTTTTTCGGTTTTTTTGCTAACGGCTTTTTTTGGATAGTATTTGCCGGCTTGTTGATCTTCCTCCTTCTTGCTTTCTCCTCCGACTCCGAACAATCAGAAAATAACGGCGATAGCCCGGACAATAACAATCTGCTTCAAATTGTTAAAGAACGCTATGCCAAGGGAGAAATTACCAAAAGAGAGTTTGATCAATTAAAGAAAAATCTTCTCCTTAAAACAACAGGTGCAGAAACCAGCCTACCAGGGAAAGCACCACACTAAAAACCAATGCCGTCCAAAAGCCGGCCACCGTAAACCCCGGCACAATCGCCGCCACCAGAAGAACCACGGCCGCGTTAATTACTAATAAGAACAGACCCAGTGTCAAAAGTGTAATAGGCAATGTTAAAAAGACCAATACTGGCTTTACCAGAGCATTCACAACCCCCAAAACCACCGCCACTACCAATGCCGTCACAAACGAATCTACTTTGACTCCGGGCAAAATGTACGCGCTGACAAACACCGCCAGGGCTCCCACCAAAAGATTCACCAGAAGCTTCATTATCCTATCCTATCATAAAAATCTCGAAATCCGCTAAACCCGCCTGCGCTATAATCTTATGATGGTCAGACAATTTGTTAATTTCCGTTGACTTGGTGTTGCCGGACTGGAATTCAAAGCCGGCGGGCAAGTTTTGCTCGTTGATCCCTTCGTCACCCGCCCGAAGGCCCGCAACATTTTAATCCGAAGAGTCCAGCCAGACATCGAGGCTATTGACCGCCATATTTCTCACTGTGACTACATTTTGATCACCCATTCTCACTTCGATCACCTCATGGACGTTCCCGAAATCATTAGACACACTGGCGCCAAAGCTCTCGGCTCAGCCAATTCCCGCGAACTTTTAGCTCTGGAAAAAATCTCCGGCGCCAGATTCTCTTGCCGGAAATTTTCAAAACCATCGCCTTTAGCCCTCAAAAACTTCCCTAGCCTGCACTAAGCTAGCGAAGTGAGTCGAAGTGTCGCCAGGAATCTTCATCCTGAGTGGAATCGAAGGACAGCAAATCCGAAATCTTTTTCTAAAAAAGTGGTAAGATTTCAACATGTCTAGAGAGCAATTCTCTCAAGAAATACATTGGGCACAAATAATCTGGATTGTAAGTATTGTTAATCCCTTGATGACTGCTCCCCAGCTCTGGCAGATCTGGCAAACGCACCAAACTGCCGGGTTGTCCATAGTTTTTCTAACAATCCTCTTTTTTGTTCAAGGAGGTTTCTCCTTGCACGGTTATTTTACCCATGACCGGTTTATTATGGGCAGCAATGGATTGGCCGCCGGGATGACGCTTCTGACAATTTTGTCAACGCTCTATTTCCGCCTTTTCGTTGGTTAAAGAGCAATTTGTTAGCCACCTCCAAGTGCCTATTTTCTGTGCTTAAAGTCACATTTCCTATTAAGGAGGCTTGTTTAGGAACAAGTTTGCTGGTAAAATAGACCCACAATTTAATATACAGGTATGTTTTGCTGCTTGGTGCAGCATAAAATAACGCGGGGTAGTGTACAGTTGCATGTCAGGCTAGTAGAAGTGGGCCCCATAGCTAGGGATAGTTATGAGAAAATCCGGCTAAATCGGTGGACACCCTATTTTATAGGACAATACCGAGGGTAATCCGTAGAGACTACAAACCGGAGATCCAGAACGGATCATGATATAGTCCAACCCCTTGAGTAATCAGGGTAGGTGCATAATCTGACGGTCCGGATGCGACCTCCGGCCCCGCAACCTTGTGAATCTGGAGCCTATCAAGGCTCCAGTCTTGTTGGAGATAATTAGACTGCTCAAAAAATTAGGAGAATTTTCTTCGAGCGGGAAAAGCTAAGAAAAGGAATATTAAATAGATTATGAGTGCAGTGAGTTGGGAAAAGGACTTTAAAATATTGTGTAAATCAAAATAATAATGGAATAGGCCAAAGAAACCATAAATTGCTATAAGAGTGGTGCTATAAATTGCCCATCTTCTCCCCTTAATTAACCCAATCGCATTAACTATTTGAAAGATGGCAATGAAACTCCACGGCCAGAAGCCGTGGTCCGCCATTGGCGGACGGCTTCGCCACGTCTGGCGTGGCTTCGCAAAGTGTTCTTTTCGAGCTTGCTCATCCACAAGTAGAACTTGTGGTATTCGCAAGTTCAAAAATGACATCCTCCCCGCGGTAAACCGCGGGGTATCCTTTGGACACCCGGATGTCTTCTCTGTTCGGCTTCATCCTCGCAACAAGTTGCGAGGTATTCAGCGAGCAGCGAATAATATTGGCATGGGTGACGACCGCAAATGTCCCCTTTTGATTTTCCAGCTTGTTTATCCAGCAAACCGCCCGTTGAAAGGTCTGTATGAAAGACTCTCCGTTGGGGAAAACGACCTTACTTGGTCTTTTGAGCCACAA
>CAZRUW010000131.1:0-7729 GCA_964603445.1 uncultured Gammaproteobacteria bacterium
GTATTTATCATATATAAAATATCAAAAAGACGGTGTTCGTCAGTTGAACAATCAAATTCAAACATTCAAGGGCCCCGTCTATTTATTCGGAGCGCACATCTTTTCCCAAGTACTAATTAATTTTGGACTGAATGTCTCCAAAATCAAAGGAATCCTGGATGATTCAAAACTTAAACAGGGAAAACGATTATATGGATCCACTATTTACGTGTTTTCCCCGGAAGAAATTAGGTCCGAAAAAGAGGTATTTGTTATTGTTAGGGCGGGGGTTTATAGTTCTAAAATTAAGCAAAAATTACTGGAAATTAACCCAAAAGCCAAAATCATATAATTTGGATCCCAATGAAACTCCACGGCTAAAAGCCGTGGTCCGCCAATGGCGGATGGCTTCGCCACGTCTGGCATGGCTTCGCAAAGTATTCTTTTCGAGCTTGCTCATCCACAAGTAGAACTTGTGGTATTCGCAAGTTCAAAAATAAATCACATTGCTTTCCAAAGATACATAATATTAAAAGTTCGTGAGACGGCGTTGCTCAGGATTACACCTGTAGCTCCAAAAAAAATAAAGAATATGACAGTTAAGATTAGTTTTACTGTCGGCAGGATAACGCTTACTCCCAGTATTGTCGATTTTTTCTCAAATGCAGTTAAAAATTGTGAAAAATAGATTTCAACAGGTGTAAATATTAGGGAAAGAGCCATCAATTGTGACCAGAAGACCGTGTTTTTAAAGGCAGTTCCGAAAAACAGTGGAATCAGAAATGGCTGTAAAATAATCAATCCGATCCCAATTGTTAACCCAACAATAACTAATGCTAGAGTTTTTTTTGCTCGAGTTCGCTTAAGCTCCTCCTCAGCATGATTAACAAAATTTGGAAGCATAATGTTTCCTGTGGATTTTTCAAAGTTTCTTGTAGTGTTTGTGAAAGCAGAGGCAATTCGGTAATTAGCCACTGTTTCAGGTGGCAACAAAGACCCAAGAGTTAGCTGGTCAATTTGCAGTGCAATCATACTTAGGACACCAATTTTTGTGAGAAATTTTGAGTAGTTAATTGTATCATTGGGATGATCAGAATAGTCTCGATTTAAACGGAAGTTTTTCGCCAGTAAAAGAAAAATTAACAGATTTGGAAAAGCCGTACCCAGCAAAAATGCTATCACTAGGTCAAGGGGATTTTTTGAATGCAATGCCGTAATTCCCACTGCTGAGGTTATGCAAACAGCATTTAGCAGAGAAAAAAACGTGTTTTGCACAAACTTCTTTTTTCCGATTAAAAAACCGCCAGCACAGTTATTAAATGAGTATAAAAAAGGAAAAGCAGCAGCAGAAAGAAGTATGGCTATGCTTAAAATCTTAGATCCGCGAAAAAAGAAAAAATATCCTGAGACGAACACGAGAAATATTGATCCAAGAAAGGAATATTTTAGACTAGTTTGAAGAACCCGAAAAATATTTACTCGCAAACCCATAGAGATGTTCTTAGCTAATGAGCTAGTTATCCCCGGCAGACTCGTGACACTGGCAAGAGAAATAAACGAAATTATGAGAGAGTACATTCCGAATGAGTCCTTGTTTACCGCTCGCGATAGGACAATTATTAGAACAAGCGCTAACACTGCTTCTAATCCCTGCCCAACCATCACAATTAGGCTGTTTTTAGCAAAGTATTTAATATCCAGTGTAAAGTATTGGCTAATTTTGCTTACTAATCGTGCTGGCATAAGGACTCGTCTAAAAACTTGAACTGATTAAACTACAGACCTTCTTAGGGAATAACTGTTTTATTTTAGAACTTGTTTATACCGCTAGTGTGAGCCAGCGGATGAAACAAGCTCGAAAAGAATACTCGGCGAAGCCGTATAGTCAGATACCACGAGCGTCAGTTCGTGGAGTTTCATTATCTGCCGGCGAACAGAAATAATAATTAGTTATTGGTAAAATAAGAATAACAGAGTTTATTATCATGTTGTGATAAAACTTCAGAATTCAGAACCACAGAAGTTTTTTGAGAAGCGAAGCATCAAGCTGTCGGGAAACATAAAAATGATGACTAAAAATTGCAACATTCTAACTATCAGACTCGTAAAATATACGCCTTTTATTCTATTGCTTTCAGCCTTAGCAATAGTGTTTTTTAAGTTTTTCCTTGTTTCCCGAAATTTTGCTTATATTTCCCATGGTACAGATTCTTCCAGAGTCTTGGCTGAGATTGAGTATACCGCCGGTAACGGGCACCTGTTAAATTACATATCCCCACGCTTGTTGATTGAATATCTTGCTCTTTTTGAACAACTTATTTTGGGGATACCGCCGAAAAATGTCTTTCTCCCTGTCTTAATATTCAGCTATGCCGGATCTGTCCTCCTAGTTTACCAGATGAGCTTACTATTGCGGAAGAATAAGAAACAAGCCGCCCTGGCGGCCGTTTTATATTCCTTGGCGCTTTCAATTATCAGGGTGACCTATTCCACCATGTTTAGTACTGTCACTGCCGTCACCCTTGTCCTAATTTTTCTGAGATATTTGGAGCGAAAATCAAACTTTATCCTTCTCTTGATTGCCTATTTCGGCGCCTTCTTTATCTATGCCCCCTTTTTACTGATAACCAACATGGTTTTTATGATTTTTGCCCTGTTCAAACTATCTGTTTCTCGAAGCACTGAACAACTGCGTCATTTGGCAATTCTGTTTTGCTTGTTGCCGTTAGTTTTAGTCTTGGCCTATCCTTTTGATCACCAGATTGTTCAGGTTGGATATGGCGCCCCCATTCCCTACATATCCCGGGTCTTTGGTCTCTGGATCAGCGGGGACCGGTTATTATATTTGTCAATTTACGCGGCCATCGGTTTTTTGTTTCTTTCTGCCTTCTTTGCGGCTTTTCTTTCTTTTTTCCCCCAAACATTTCTGGTCTGGCGTGACAGAATTGTTTCGACGCTCTCGGTGCCGGTTAGTAGGATAATTCCCCCGGTCGATAAATTTTCCAAACCGATCTCCGGTATAGCAAAATTGATTCTGGGTCTCGGGCTGTTTATCTTCCTTTTTGACATGATAAGGTACCTGTCGATCTTTCCGTTTCGCTTTTGGGAAACTAATACAAACCCTTCGCGATTTGTCAGTTATCACCTCCTGCCTTTTTTTGGCGCTGAGGTTTGGCGGCAACTGTTCCTTCCCTTAGGAATCCTTATGATCCTGTCTCTGGTGGAAATAGTTTCTGTTCTTCGGGAAAAACTTGAGTCCGTAAACAAAAATGTTCTGGTGCTTCTGGCCGGGTTTGCCCTTTTGCCCATTGTTAGCGCCTTGTTCAGATCGGTTAATTTTTTTGACCTTCTGGCTGACGAACGGGGTTTGAGATTAGCAACCCCATTTTTGGCCGTTCTTGCTTCCGGGCATTTGTCCCGTCGATTTTCTCCATCCTTAAAAATAATTATCGTCTTCCTGTTGTTTGTTCTGAGCTTTGGTGTTATCTATATTCCCCAACAGATAGCCCAGCCGAATATTATCGACCTAACAGATCGTTATAATCAGTCGGTTGCTTCGCCGGATGTTCTGGTCCTTTCGCCGGAACCATTCCCCCCCGGGGCGATTACGGAAACTTTTTTCGCGCTCTCGTTGGTCCCGTGGAACCATTTATATGTTTATCAGAATGGGATTAATAACCAGCTCCGCCTCAGTTGTGTTAATTACCAGCCTTTTCTTGCCTCGCTTCGCCGTAATCGCTATACTTATCTTCTGGTTGAGCCGGGATATCCGGAAAAAATCCTGTTGCCGATTATAAAAAACGGGAACATGGAAGTTATCTATCCCAAAAATTCCGGCGATATTTTCTCAAAAGGAGCCATTATTCGGCTATGAAAAAGGGTTGGCTTTTAGCTTGGTGGTTGTTATTAATCGGTTTTATTAGTCTTTCGTTTTTTGACGCCTATTTTTACCCCGCCTTCACCGTCAAAAAATTTCACCTCGCCCCGGAATTTGTCAGCTATCTGCTTGTTTGGGTTGAGATCATCCTTCTCTCCTATTTATATTGGCGAAAGACAACCGGGAGAAAAATTGATAACCTTCTCCTTTTTCTGTCCGGACAACTATTAGTTTTAACTTCAATTTTTCCGCTGACCCTGTTTGTGGATCATTTGAGAGCCATTGCCGCAACCGGGCATCCCGAGGAGATTTACACGCTCTATTATCATTTGAACTTCGATGAAATCCTAACTTTTTATTCGCGTTGGTTAACTCTTTCTAAAATAGCTCTTTTTTCCCTGCCGCTTTTGGCCGATTGGCCGAAAGTTGGAAAATTTCTTGTCCTCTACACGCGTAAATTAATTGTTCATTCAAGTACGGTTATCAAAAGTTCGTTTGTTTATTTTCAGATGCATTTTCTGATTTTTTTAGAAAACTGGTTAGCCGTCTTTGCCCCAATAATGTTGCTCCTGTTTATATTGAGTGTTCTCTTGGACCGCTGGTCAATTTCCGTCTCGCCTATATTTGACGAAGTTGCCTATATCGCCCTCTATTTAGGTTCCGTCTCCCTGGTTCTGCGCTTTCTGTTTAAAAAAAGGCTCTCCACGCCCAAAGAAAGCCCGCTTCTTCTGTTCTTCTTGGTTGGGGCGCTTTGTGTCCTTCTTTCCAGCCTTTTTTCTCCGGTGGGTCTGTCCGGAAACATTGTTGTCGCCATTTTTATACTGGTAGTAGTTTTTGTTTTAACGGGTGACGGAAAATGATATTTAAAATTGCCATCATTTTCCTCTATTTTTTGCCGGGGTATATTTTGTGCTTGGTTTTGAATTATCGTCCTTCCAGAGTGTCCTGGATTGAATTTGTGGTCGTCGGGTCCTTTGTTTCGATTACCCTGGAGACTGTCGTGGCCATTGCCCAAACAGCTGTGTTTGGTCAGGTAACATTGCGAATTATTCTTTCTTCTGTCTACCTCACCAACTTCCTCGTTCTTTTAACCGCCTTCTTATCCGTATTGTCTGTCATTTTGAGAAAACAACATGCCTAAGATCTACTTTATTGCCAACGCTCGGATTCCCACGGAGAAGGCTCATGGGAAACAAATTATGAAGACCTGTGAAGCTCTGGCGCGTCAAAAGGTCCAAGTGGAACTCTGGTTGCCTCACCGAAAACAACTGGACCAATTAGCCAACCAGGATCCGTTTGCCTATTATGGTTGTGATAACAGTTTCATCATTAAGACCCTTCCGGTTCTCGACTTTTTGAAAATTTCCGGAAATTGGCCATCCTTTTTACAGACAGCCGTCTATTTTCTGGAGGAATTTTCTTTCCTGGTTAGTCTGACCGCCAAGATGCCATCTGAATCCCTCATTTACACCCGGTCAATGACCGCCGCCGCCGTTTTGAAACTGTTTAAAAAATGCCGGGTTTATTATGAAGTCCACAATGTAACCCAGAACACCCTGTCCTGGATTGTTCAGAGAAACCTTTGGCGAATGTTTGATGGAGTCACTGCCATTTCAGACGGTCTGAAATCACGATTGGAAATGGCTGGAATTTCCCGGGTTATTGTTGTTCCTGACGCTGTTGATTTGCAAGATTTTGGTCTGGTAAGTAGAAAAGACACTCGAGGCAAACTGAAAATTGGCTCCGACGAAAGAGTTGTTCTTTACTCCGGTTCGCTTCAGAGCCGAAAGGGTGTGTATGTTTTAGCCCAAGCTGCCAAAGAGAACAAATCCAAAAATTTGTGGTTTTGGTTTGTAGGCGGGACGCTTCAGGGCACCGACGTTTCGGAATTCCGGCAGTATATTTCCCGGAAGGAAATTAGTAATGTGGTTGTCACTGGCTATATTCCGGCAAGGGAAGTGGCCGCATATCTTGTGGCAGCTGATGTCCTCGTTCTGCCGAGCAGTGCCAAAGTGGCGGAGAGTAATCTCTATACTTCACCGATGAAGTTGTTTGAGTATCTGGCCGCCGGTGTGCCGATTGTCGCCTCCGCTACCAAAGCCAACCGAGAGATTTTGATTAACGGGAAAAATGCCCTGCTTGTCCTCCCTGATAACCCGAAAGATCTATTAAAAGGCATACGAAAAGTTCTGACGGATAAATATCTGGCCGACAGAATATGCCGTGCCGCTGTCACTGATGCTAAAAAATATTCCTGGGACAAAAGGGCGGCAAAAATAGCTGATTTTGTAATTAAATGAAAAAGGTGTTGATAGTTTCATCTATTTTCCCGCCGGAAATCGGCGGCCCTGCTTCGTATATTCCGGAAGTCATTACCCGGCTGGGCCGCAAATTTGACTTTTCCGTCGTCACTTTTACTCCCAATCCGGACAGGGCTGTTTGTCCCCATGTTGTCTCCATTTCCCAAGCCGGCGGGACTCTGGCCCGGCAATGGCGTTTGTTTAGGGTTGTTTGGAAAAAAGCCCGGGAGGCTGACACTGTGTTTTGTCAGGATCCTCTGGTTGTCGGTTTGACTGCCGGCATCGCCGGAAAACTCCTGGAAAAAAAATTGGTGATAAAATTTGTCGGTGATCCGGCCTGGGAAGCAGCCTATGGTGCCGGTCGGACAAAAAAGTTTCTTGATGATTTTTTGGCCGCTCCCGATAGCGGTCTCAAAAGCCGGCTCGACATCTTTTTAACCCGACTATCGTTCACGCTCGCAAATGTGATTATTACCCCGTCACGCTATCTTGGGACGGTGGTCTCGCGGTTCTATTTCCAACCGGAAAGTAAAATTGAAGTGATCCACAACGCTTTTGAAATTCCTCAAAAATCGTCCCGAAAGACTGCTCATCACCGGGCCTATACTGTCATCACTCCCTTGGGACGTCTGGTAACGTGGAAAAAAGTTGACCAGGTGATTGAGGCTGTCAGAAAAATAAATACTGCAGGAAAAATCAAGGTAACATTGCAAGTTGTCGGCGATGGGCCGGAGCGGAAAACTCTCGAAAAACTTGCCGGGGGGCTGTCGGTGGAATTTCTAGGCCAAACCAGCCGGGAGAAGGGGATAGAACTCCTGAAAAAAGCCGATTTGTTCGTCCTGAATTCTGTGTATGAAGGCCTTCCGCACACGGTTTTAGAAGCCTTTGCGGTGGGTACTCCGGTAGTGGCCACGGATATTCCCGGAACCAACGACATCGCCATTAATAACATGACTGCTTTGACTGTCAAGCCGGGGGATGTTTCTGCGCTGTCGGCGGCAATCACCGTATTACTGACCGATCGGAACAAAATCACGAAAATGGTCGCCGGCGGCCGGAACCTGTTGCGAAAACAGTTTAGCTGGCGTCAAACTGCCCCCCGTTTGGAAGAAATTCTTCTTTCTTGATTGTACCAGCTGACAAAACTTTTGATTCCGTCTTCCACTTTGGTTTTTGGTCTGAACCGTAACAAATTCCTGGCTTTTCGAGTGTCGGCCATAGTCAACATCATCTCTTCAGGCGGAGGCGATCTGAAGGAAATTTTCGGCGTTACGTTCAGGGCCTTGGCGATATTCAGGATATAAGTGTGAACTCCAATAGGATGAGACCGTCCTAAATTAATGATTTCAAAAGCAAATTCCTTATCCAAAGAACTGACTACCCCATCGATAATGTCATCAATATAAGTGAAATCCCGCCGATGGCCTTTGTTTTCCGTTACCGGCCTGCCATGTGAGAGAAGCTCGGTGAATTTGTAAAGCGCCATATCCGGCCGGGTTCTGGGACCATAAACATTAAAGAAACGAAGAATAGTGGCGTTAATTTTATGTAAATAGCTGTATGTGTAAATGAT
>CAZRUW010000132.1:0-15818 GCA_964603445.1 uncultured Gammaproteobacteria bacterium
GTGAATACGCGCTACATAAGTCTGTTGGGGAGATTATTAGACAGAGTTTTAGTCTCTGTCTAATAATCTCCCCAACAGACTTATGTAGCGCGTATTCACAATCCATGGCTGTTTTATACACAAATTAGCCCTTTAAATCAATTTATAATAGAATTCGTTTATGGCTGAAATAACGTTAGCTTCGTTAAACACTCTTGGGATTACTTTTAACCCACTCAGCCTTTTAGAGCGCTACAAAGCAATGGTTAAATACTTCGACGCCTCGGGCGTTGACGTTATCCATTTTCAGGAAGTGCTCTCTTATTTGCACTTGGTGATTTTGCGTCGCTCTTTGAAAAAATATCCCTACTGTTGCTGTAAAACCTCATATTTGGGGCCTAAAGGTGGACTAGTTATGTTTTCTCGTTATCCGCTCGATGATGTAAAGTATCTTAATTTTTCTAAAAAATATATCCCCCTGGGATTGTCAAAAATTGAACCCATTGTTCAAAAGGGTGTTTTAACTGCTCGACTTCAGAACACCAATATCAAGTTGCTAAATACCCATTTAAGCGTGGTTTTAGATCATGATTGGACTAAGTCGGGAAAATATTTTAGAGAAATGGAGTCAGAAATAAATGAAGTTCAGCAAGTTTTAAAGCAGGGTGTTGGTGGTCACCAAATCACTATCGCTACAGGCGATTTTAACATCGCGAGGGGTAGTGATCTGTTTGGCCACTTGATTGACTTACCAGGTTTATTCGATCCCTTCAAATCTGACCTGGCACCAACTAGACACCCAGTTTTTGGAACACGCGGCCATAAAACAAATTGTGTTGATTACCTTTTCATCTTCGGCGACACCGAACCTTACAAAGTTAAAAATAGCCAGCGAATATTTTCGGATAGGGTGCCCATGGGTATTGGACGGGTCGATTATGTGTCTGATCACGTCGGGTTGGAAGTTACATTGAAGACAAACAGCATTAAGCTTTGACCCGTCTTTTTGCCTGTTCGTAAAGAAGATAATCTGCCTCATGTTGACGTTTAAATTGTCTCAAAAAGTCTTGCTCGTAGATTGGGGGGGATTGGCGAAAGTTGGGGGTGCGATTGAGCCGTTTAATTCCAAAGTCTTGTTTAGGTGAGGCAAGACGAGCACTTTGTAAACAGTTGAGCAATTCTTGAGCAAAAGTGTCTAGTTCTTCCGTGACACCAACAACCGTAAACGAATCGAGATTTTTTCCACCCAAAGCCTGGGTTTGGTAATTTTGAAGCTCTGACAATAAAGCATATCTTTCAAAAGTTATTGAGGGATCAAAGGGTATTCTTACTCGCCATTCGGTTACTCCTTTGGTTCTTTGCCAATGGACATATTGGGATTCCATCCTTTCCAGGGGGTCTCGGACAACGACAGTGGCTAAAGGGTTAACCAACTGTTTATCAAAACGGTTTGCCGCGAAGTGGCCGTGTATAGCCAAAAAATCACCAGGCAAATTAGATATTTCAATGATTTTTGTTTTTAACATTCCATAAGCGAGCAAACGGTATGTTTTATTAATTATTGGTGCGAGTGGCGAGCTGGCAATTTTTAGTCGGAGTGCATCATGGACCGGGTTTGTTCGCTGAACTCTAAGGTCGGAAGCTCTAGTTAGAGTATCGGCGATTGGGTTGTAAATGAGAACCTTATCTTTACCCAAGACCGATTCTAAAAGATCTTGAACAGATGTCCCAGCAGTTTTTTCAATATGGACGCTAAGCAAGCGACTTTCAATTTGCATGATAATGTCCTATAATATTTATTATTATATAGTAATATGCCCGAAAAACCAAAAAACGATTTCAACTTGCCAAGGAGAAGCCCCCAAGAATGGTTAAGGAGCAAAGTTCGAGTCGATTCGAAAAACATTCCCCGTCTGGTTTACCCTTTGGCAAAATTTATTCATGAAGAGCACCCAGATTATATTTTAGCTTTGGATAGCGGGGCTAGAGTAACTGCGCTAGCCTTGTTTGCTCTATATCGGGAATTATACAAAGAAAGTTTGCCTTCAAGGGATCATCAAGTTCATTTTTGTAAGGTTTCCCACAGTTTTTCGCCAGAACTAGTTAAACGCCAGCTACAGCTAGATATCGAGCGCGCCATGTCTTATTGCGAATCGCCGCTAGTTTTTGTAGTCGACGATTGTGTTAATACCGGGACAACCACTCTAATGTTACGGTTATTGGTTTCTGGCCTGTCAGAAGGAAGAGTCCGACTCAGGGTTGGCGTCATGCGGGAGTTTCTGGCTGGAATCACTGATGTCAAGGGCGACACTTTTAGCTTGGCTCGCGCCACCTGGCGAAATAACCCGCAACGAATAGGAGTGGAATATTACGACAAAGTGGTGCCTCGTGTAGTCCATTCGAAGGGGGCAACTAACCTTAGACGGGAAATCTTTGACAACACGAGATCTTTTGTCAATGAAATTAAGAGCTTATGAACATGAAACAGGAAGCACTCAACTATCGCAATAATATTCGGCGTCGAAAACCCGACGTATTAAATGTCAGGTACGAACAACAGACTGAAGCTCGATTGAGAAATGCCATCATATTTAGTGGGCAAGGCGATAGCAGACAACCCGTGGAGATTATAGTGAACCAAATGACAAGACTGCAACGAGCCTGTGACGATCGGTTAAATTTGGCGGTGATTGATCGAGCAGTGCCGCAAGAAACAATTCCGCTTATTAGGCAGGCAACTTGCGTCTTGGAGAGATATAAGGAAGTGGTCAACAAAAGCTTTGAATCAGCTAAATCCGAAACAAAATATGATTGCAACTTACTCTTAGCGGCCAGCCGTCTGTTATATTTAACTTCCTTACCAGACTCTGGTTTACTTAGAAACTGTGTGCTGACTAATTTGCCAGAACAGAGTACTTATGTCGTTTTCCCACAGATTAGTGGAGCTTTAGATGAAGCCTTAGCTGTACTACCTTTTAAGGACGATGTCGTCGGTTTTCAGGTTAAAAACCAGAGTGGGAAACAAACTGTCTCATTATTTGTTAAGGATGATGAGAGAGATTTGATGAGGATAGACATTAATTTCGGCGAAAGGCAAAAAGGCGCTCTTAACAAAATGCGAAAGAATAAAAGAATTTTAATTGCTGTTGAAGGTGACATTGCCGGACATGCAGCCAGGACATTGGAAACAGCTAGGGCACTAAGAGGACTAGGTTACGAACCAGCAATTGTTGGTAGTGGTTATTATGCCCGTCCTTTTGCAGAGGAAGGTTTTAGATGTCTACCACCATTTAATACTGAGCAAACAGCTGAACGGAACCGAATTATTGCCCAAGCCAGAGGAGAAGGTAAGGGGCTTTTTTTCTGGGATTTTGGCACCGTTGGTAAAAGAGTGAAGGAATATAAAAACTCGCTACGAGATTATGTCCAAGCTGGAGTTGACATGTTCCTTTGTGATATGAACCCAATTATAGATATTGCCGTGAGTCATCTACAAAAAGAGACACAAGTAGCGTTTCCTAAATTCACGGAAACTCACGATATCCGCCTATCACCTCGAAGGATACTAAGAACATTAAAAGTTCTTAACCTACCGATTGGGGGATTGATGTATAAAATGAACAACTTACCGGGGCTAGAAATCTTGGATCCAAAGGGTTGGCGCTTCAAAATTTCTCATTTCTTTTTTAATGAAATAGCAGATGCAGTTATGGGTTTACCGCTATCCGTCCACGATAAATTGCATGGTAGTCAAAAGCACAGAGTGAAGTTTACTGATTTTATGTATGGCAGAGACGGAACCCTGGAATTTTGCTTTAAGACAGATGGCGCAGACAGTAAAATTTATCCAATTGGCCTTCAAGCTGATAAAGGGAGGGCCGATGGTTCTGATTTGGAAGATTGGGAAACAAAAATTCCGTCTGATAGAGCCATTATTCTGAACGCTCAGGGCAGCACGTATCATCAAAAGGCTTGGAACGCAGTTGTCAGTGGATTGACTGAATTGTCAACTTGTTTTTCAGTGCATGCCACCGGGATGAGAGAAGATCAACCAATAAAGATAGAGAGGTCGGGTTACAAGGTTGGCTATGTTCCTGGTTATCGTGTGGCGCAATTAGCCGACGTGGTAATTAACCACGGTGGTTTTGGTACCATCTCGCAATGGTTGTTAGCGACAACTGCAAGGATTGGTAACGAACGAGAGGGATTGGTTAATCTGGTCCAGTCTGGTAACTGTGATCGAATTAATGAATTCTTGGAAAACTGTCGCGGTATTTCTCGGTCGCTCTCACTTTGCAATACTTTTGAACAAGAAAACAACGCCCTGTTGTTGAATGAAATTGGTGGCAACAATGTCTGTAGAGTTACTCCCGCAGATGTCTTGTTAAAATCACCTAATCCCGAACAAACAGTCAGAGAAATGGTGGAAGAATTATTAGAAAGTCCCGTTACAAATCAGGAAAGAATTTTTTGGATGAACTTGTTGGTATACGAGTCCACGATGAATGCCCCAGCGCACGCCGCCCTGGTTTTGGAACGGTTAATGTTATCGCACAAGTAAAATATGAGGAAAACGGAAGCAAGTGATCAATTAATACCTTATAAAGAAATACCCAGAGGAACTAAATTGCGATTGGCTTTGTTAGAGGCTCCAGGCGCGGCAATAACTTTGGCTGAACGATTATGGAATCGGGAAACAATATCGGTAGACCAGGCCCAGATAGTTTTATCGAAAGCGCTTGAACCACTGGATGGACCACTGGCTGCCAACTTGAAGACCTCACCAAAGGTGCAAGCTTATTTGGGCAGAGGTTTTGAAGCTACGGCTTTTTCTTTTGATACAAAGGACGGTCGATGGGTCGTGAAAATCGGCCTACCAAAAAACTGCGTTCCTGGAGTCTATTCTCCTGCGACAGACAGATATGCAGCCACGATGAAATGGAATTACGCCGTTCTTTGCAGAGCTTTCTCGCAATGTTTACCACACGTTATGTCCTCACCGTATTTTGTAGTTTCCCCTTCTGAATCTGGTGGACAAACGACAGTCCAGATTCTCCCATATGTATGCCAACTTGCTGATATGAGTTTGTTGGCTCAGACTCAGAAAGACAGATTAATTAAAGAAAGACAGGAATTCTTCCAAATATCTCGAAAAATGCTAAGAGAGGATAGAGTTATGCCTGATTTGGTTGGATCGAGAAACCTGATAGTGGGAAAAACTGACGGAAACGAGCCACATTTTACTTTAATAGATTTTGGTTTGTTTCATTTGCAAGCCCCAACACCAGTACTCAACCTCCTAGTTTACTCCTTTCAGAAATTGTCTTTGCTTAAAGACACTAATTCGCTAAAAAAGAGGTCAAGCAGCGCCGCTACTGCGCCCCAAAGTGTAACTTTGCAGTAATGAAGAAGTTACACTTTATACTTTAAAATCTACTTAAGACATAAAGAGCAATAATCCGTTGGCCGTAGATAGATCGCACAATGTTATTGTTAATACTGTCGTCGAAAAAGATGGCAAGATTCTGGTGTCCCAGAGAAGTTTTGAAGAGGCGCACGAGCCAGGAAAATGGACACTTCCAGGCGGAAAGGTTGATCGAACTGAAGGCGACGTCTGGAGTGTTCTAGAAGCCACTTGCGTTCGAGAAGTAAAGGAAGAAACGGGCGTAGACATCCAGGAACATGTTGAATTGTTGGCAAATAACACTTTTATTCACTCGTCGGGGAAGCATGCAATAGCATTGATCTTTCTTTGTCATTGGAAATCTGACGAACCACAAGTGTTAGAGGAACAATCGAAGCTAAATGGATTTCTCCTGAAGAACTAGACAGTTTAGAATTTGCTCCCAATGTAAAAACCTACATAACCAAGGGTTTTGATTTTCTTCAAAAGGCAGTCGTCTAATTTGCAAAAAACCTCGCCAGAAAAGATCGAATTTTCCCGCTTGGCTTATAATAGCGGTATGCCACGAAAGGCGGTTAAATACCCTGTTGTCATCATATTTCCCTACTTGTTTGTTTACGACAAAGAGGGATTTGAATTTGAGAAATTGGTCATAAAACCGTCATACGACGACATTATCAGTCAGGAGAAAAAAGAGACTAGAGAAAATCTTCTCGATATTGCCGGATTGTTTAGGTTCGGTCACGATAAACAAATCTGTCAGTGGTCATATGCGTTGACCCATATTTCCAGTCAGAAACAGTGGGACGATATCAAAAATAAACTCAACAAATTTGCAACCATTTTAAGATATTCCCGTTTACGGGACCGCAAGGAACATAGTCGGTTTGATAACCTAAACTTTTGCTCTCATTACTAGTTGATGAAGCCGACGATTTTTCGTCACTGTCTCGTACAGCAAATGGTGATCAGAACCACCCATAGCATAAATCACTGTCTCTTTTGCCCGTGCCAGATCTGCTTCTATCGAAGAGTCAAGCAGTTCACAACCAATTGTGTCCAGCCGTACCAATCCCTTAAAAATTTCCGCTTCTTCAGGAAATGTCCGCTTTGTTGCCGCAAAGGGCAGAAATAAAATCTGGGGCAGGGTGAATTTACTTCAAAATATCGTGCACCAGACTGTAAAAATCTTTTTTAGTCGCTTTTAAAAATCTGCCTATCAAGTACAGTTTCATATTTTAAAAAAATTAAGCCCGGGGATTTTTTGAAAGCGCTTTTTATTTTTGGTGGCCAAAACAGCCTCCAGAGTTATTGTTGTTGCTCCAATTGCCAAATCTGCTAATTTCAGAGAATATTTAGAATCCCGATTAATCCCCCCAGCTAATTTAGCAATCTCCGTGTCCAGAGCTACCACCTGCAGTTTTGAAACAAATTCTAAAAGCTCCCTTTCCTGGCCAACTGATGATTGCCCGCCAAAAAGTTCAAAAACCGATACTGAAGCCATAAAAAGTCCAATTTTTTCTTTCTCCTGCAGTTTTAACAGCTTAACAAGCAGCCCCTCTCGGGTTCTGAAAAAATCAATGATGACATCAGTATCTACAACTACTTTTTCCACCCTTTTCTTACCTTCCTTGTATAGTTAATTTCTCTTTTCCTGGAAGCGGTATTTTTCGGCTCATCTTTCCAGGTTCCTGCCAATTTCGGCAGAACATATTTGAGCACATATTTTGCCCTCTCAGCCGGGTCATCTTTAACGGGAACAACCCTTAAAATTACTTTGCCGTTCCTTTCAATCTCCACCTCCCGGTTATCAGCCAGGATTTTGGTGGCGTATTCGAAAATATTTTGTCTGAAATCGGAAATGGGAATAACACTAGGCATATGTACATTAATGTACACTACTACTTCCAAAATGTCAAGAGCATGGCCGCTGCTGCTATTCCCATTCCGGCAAAGGTTGAAAACACCAGAAAGTTTGCCACCCAACCACTTTTATACTGCCCCATAATTTTTTCGTCTTTGGCAATCCGCCAGATAATAAATACCAATGGCACCGCTACAACCCCGTTGATAACCGCGGTGTAAATCAACGCTTTGACCGGATCAATTCCCACAAAATTGATTAGAAGACCCACTAAAGTGGCAATGGTAATTATTCCGTAAAATCCGTGAGCCCGTCGCAGTTGCAAATGCAGTCCTTCACGCCACTTTAGGGCTTCCGAAAGAGCATAGGCCGCCGACCCGGCCAGCACCGGCACGGAGAGTAAACCCAAGCCAATCACCCCGACGGCAAAGATAAGCTTGGCCAGATAGCCCGCGTTCGGAAAACCGGAAACTAAAGGTTCCAAAGCCCTGGCCGCCTCCGCCGCCGAGCGGATATCCGTCACCCCGTGACTGTGAAGCACTGTTGCTGTCACCACAATAATGGCCCAAGTGCCAACCTCCGAAAAAGTCATCCCCACCAAGGTGTCCAGCCGCAGATTGTGAATGAAGCGCCAATTAATCCGCGGTTTTCCGTCACTGCCCAAAAGATGTTTTGCCCGTTCTTCTTCCGTTTCTTCTGACGCCTGCCAGAAAAACATATACGGGGAAATGGTTGTTCCCAAAACCCCGGTGATGATGAACAAAAACTGAAAACTGAATTCAAAGTGGGGAATAAAAGTGGCTTGAAGAATGGTTCCCCAGGGTTGGGAGATCATAAAAACCGTCACCGGATAGGCCAAAAGGGAAACTGCCAGCCACTTGAGAATCTTAGCGTAGACCTGATACGAGGTGAAAATTTCCAGAATTAACATCACCGCCGTAAAAAGCAAAGTCAAAAACATAAACGGCAGGGGAATAATCAGGTTCGCCGCCGCGGCCATCGCCCCGATATCGGCCCCGATATTAATAGTGTTGGCCACTAAAATCAGAACCACTACGCCAAAGAGAATTTTGCTATTAAAATGTTCCTGGACTACCGCTGCGATCCCTTTGCCGGTCACGGCTCCGATCCGGGCGCAGGCTTCTTGAACCCCCACCTGCAAAGGAAGCATAAACAGGGCTGTCCACAACTGCCCGTAGCCAAATTGGGCCCCGGTTTGCGAATAGGTGGCAATACCGCTTGGATCATCATCCGCCGCTCCGGTAATCAGTCCCGGCCCCAGAATTTTCAGGAATTTTTTAACATATTTCATAATTCAGTAATTTTTGAAGCCGGATGTTCTTGAAACTCTTGAACTTGATGTTTTGAATGTTTAATTTTTTTGATCAAGTTTTCTAGAAATCGAAAATTCAAAATCTGGATATCTGTCTTCCAACTTCAAATGATCAAGCACCATCTTATTGTGCCATGTCCCAGTCTTTTTCGAAAGTTTGCGCAATACGGCTTACTACATCCGGTCGCGAGATTAAAATCCCGAGTTCCCGGTTTTGGTCCAGGCTTTGGGAAGAGAGGTTCACGGAGCCAAGATAAACCCGTTGCCCGTCAACCACTATGACTTTCGCGTGAATATACGGCGAGGAAAGAACTCGGACCTTCGTTCCGGCTGCTCTCAGTCCGTCAACCGCCTTCTGATTGGTGTCCACCTTCGAAATTGGCGGCAGAATAATCCGAACCGGAATCTGTCCCGACCTTTCTGCCAGCAAATTGATTATTTGGTCGTCTTCAAGAACTTCCATCTCCACATCCAGGGACTTTTCCGCCGCTTTAATAAGAGCCACTAATTTTCCCCGGGAGTTGTTCGGAGAAACAACAAGATTAGCCTCTATCGGGCTGTAATCTTTTCTGTCCCAATCAGCCAGAAAAATCCGTTTTGCTTCCGAAACCTCGGCCGGGTTCTCGTCGCAGGCGTTATACTCCCGGTTTTTGGTAAAGGCTGTTTTGGTCAGATTCATATTTAAAATACAGACAATTTTCCCGTCGACAATCACCGTTTTCTCATGGGTCAAAGCAAAATCGGGGCTTGACCAGCGAACCAGGACTCCGTTGTTTTCCAACTCGGTCTTGGAATCATTGTTGATGTTTCCTCCTCCGAACGGATGTTGTTCCAAAATCACCCGGACATCGGCCCCGCGCCTGTCCGCTTCTTCCAAATAGAGTTTGACATCCGGGTCTGAAAGCAGATAGGCTTCCGCCAAAATTTCTTTTTGAGCTAAGTTCAAAACTTCCAAAAGCGGCTTCCTGCCGTCTTCCGGTTCCACAAAAAGGCTGACGTTGGTTGCCGTCCCCAGGACTTCAGAGGGTGAATATTCTCTGTTAACTTGGTTTTTAAAAAGAACGGCAACCAGGGTCAGAAGACCAAAGAAGAAAAGATAGAAAGAAAACTTCCAGTTTTTAGGCACTTATGGCCATCATAGCACACAAAAAAACAACCCCGCCCCCTCAGGCAAGGCGAAGTTGTTCAAGTGAAATTACCCATCTCTACGTCCGTGCGGCTTGGCAGGCCAACCTTCGCCCAAGGCTACGGCTTGGCAGGCAAAGAGTAATCTTTAACGAGCGTTACCTCGGTAATCGTGCTTACCTTACTGTCCCAAAGGCCGCGCACTCTCACCCGGTCGTTAACTTTAACATCGGTTTGGGAAATTGCCTGACCCTTCCGGTTCACAAATTTGGTTGTTCCCGAAACCGTCACTGTTTGGTTCCCTCGGGAAAGGGTGCTCATCACCCAGCCGCCGCCATTAAGATCGGTAACTGTTCCGATGAAAACCCCGAACCTTTTTTGGATAGACAAGTCCCGAATAAAGGCGGCATTTATGGCAGTATGCGTATTGTCCGTCCACCGGCCGATGATAGTTAGCAAATTACCAACTGTCATCTCGCTCAAGCTGGATTTTCCCCAGAACCGCCGGCGCAGCTGCGTAGCGGTACTGACATTAATTGTATAAGTCTTCCCGTCTTTGGTGACGGTTAAAGTTGTCGGAGCGGTTGTTCCTCCGATTGCTGTTAAAGTTGCTGTTCCCATGGCTGCCCGGCCGTTTTCCAAAAAGTTCCGAAGCAGCCCCGGCCGGGAACCCGCTTTTTCGCTTGCTTCCGCGGCCAGATTTTCTCTGGTTTCTCCCCTTACCATTATCGCAGCTATCGGCATTGCCGCCTGCAATCCCAGGAGACCAACCACAGCCATCGTGCCCAGTTTAATTGTCAAACCTCTCATTTTATTCACCGCCTTCTTAAATCCCTTGTTCGCTCCTTACGCGAATTCTACCTATTAATACGCCTTTTCCTTCCAAAAAGTTTCACTCGGTCACTGGTGAGTCGGAGATTTGAGGTATTTTCTGATCTGTCCCCACTTCCTGCGGGCAATTTTCCGGGATTTTCTCGTTACCAATAAAAATATTCCCAAAGCCCCCGCAGCCAATATTGCTACCAACAAGTGCCTTTGGGGCAATTCTTCCCAGAATGTCAACAAAGTATCCTGCCAAAACTCGGCGATAATTTCCCGGTCCTCCTGAAAAAGTGACAAAAGATCCCAGCTTCCCCGGTCAGAAATAAGTTGCGCAGAAATAACCAGAAAAGCTAGAGCTATCACTAACAGGACACCTGCAACGACAAGCAAAACTGTCAGCCAAGCCAGGATCCGGTGCTTTTCGATCTTCATCACTTTATCCATGACGGGGACAGTCAAGTCGGTCATATTTTGTTTAACAATATCCCTTTCAACTGTGCCTTCGCCCTTCGCAAATGCGTTCTCACGGTATTAATTGGTACCCGCAGCTTTCGGCTTATTTCTTCATAGGATAAGTCTTGGAAGTAATAAAGTCTAACTGCCTTTTGATAGTGTTCCGGCAGTTTCGAAAGGGCTCCCTGAACCGACCTTTTTTCTGTTTCTTTTTCCAGTTTTTCCATGTTTGTCTCCTGTTCGTTAATTAAATTCTCATCAGAAAGAGGCATTTCCAGCTTCTTCTTACGTAAAAAAGAGAAAGCCGTATTTTTTGTGACTTCAAATATAAATGTGGAGAACCTCCGTTTGGGATCAATTCGTCCCATACTCAAATAAGTTTTTAAAAAAGTGTCCTGGACAATTTCTTCCGCGTTTTTTTCATCCCCGACCAACCGCTTGGTAAAATATAACAATCGTTTCTGATAGCGCCGGACTAATGTTTCAAACAGAAGGACTTCTCCCTCCTGGATTTGTTTCACTATTTCCTCATCAGAGTTTTCGGACATAATAAAGGTATTATACCTTCAGTCGGATATGATAAACTAAGCGACAGAAACACCCAAACCAAAAATGATTAACTTCCTTAAATCCACCTCCAAGCTAAAAATAAAATTGAAACGGCCACTATCAAACGGGGCGATCTCAAACAAACTCTGACCATCTCCGGAGAGATTGATGCCGACGAAAAAGCTACCCTTCGTTTCCAGACATCCGGGCTTTTGTCCTGGGTTGGAGTAAAAGAAGGGGATTATGTCAAAAAATATCAGGGTATTGCCTCTCTCGACCAGCGGGAAGTGCGAAAAACTCTGGATAAATACCTTCTGGCCTATATGGACTCCCGGTGGAGTTTTGAAACAACCAAGGATGCTTCCGGCGACCCGGCGGCCATGACCACTGCCGTGCGCCGGGCCTTAGACAAGGCCCAGTTTGATCTTAACCCTGCCGTCCTTGATGTCGAGCTTAAAGATCTCTCCGTCCAGTTTTCCAACCTCTGGACTCCTATTGATGGTCTTGTGGTTCGGGCCGAATCTCCCGTAGCCGGGGTTAACATCATCCCTACTCAAGCCGAGTTTGAGATCGTTAATCCTAAGAGTGTTGTTTTTTTAGCTACCGCCGATCAAACCGAAGTACCCCAAATAAGCATTGGGATGCCCGGTTCTCTGGTTCTTGATGCTTTCCCTGACAAGGCTTTTCCCGGGAAGATCGCAACCATTGCTTTCTCTCCCAAAGCCGGAGAAACAGGAACCGTATACGCCGTTAAATTTAACTTCTCTCCCGATAATACGGATTATGAATATCGTCTGGGAATGACCGGCGACTTAACTTTTGTTACTCAGGAGAAAAAGGATGTTCTCTTCCTTCCTCCCAAGTACATTAGTTCCTCCGGTTCCAAACATTACGTCAGTGTGGCGCGAATTATGAATTACCTTTTATTTATTGTAAAATCTGCCCTCGACGATTTTTCTCGTAACAAGATTCGTACGGCCTTGACTTCCTTGGGGATATTAATCGGTATTTCTTCAGTTGTCCTCCTGATGGCTATGGGGTTAGGACTTAAAAAATACATTTCCCAACAATTCGAAAGTCTCGGCACCGGTTTAATCTATATTCTCCCTGGGGATTTATCTTCCGGGGCCGGATTCGGTACTGCTGTCAGCGGCATTAAATTTGATGACAAAGATGTCGCCGCCATCAAAAGAATCCCCAAAGTTTCCCTGGTCATGCCAATGATTGTTAAATTTGCCAAGGCTGAAGCCAACGGGCAATCTAAAACTGTGGAAACAATTGGCTCCACCACTGACATTTTTCCCGGCATGAATCTTGAAATCCAGTACGGTTCTCCTTTTTCCAGGGCAGATCAGGACAAAGGCGGCAAAAAAGTGGTTCTGGGCCCGAAAATTGCGGAAAAACTTTTTACCAACTCTTTTGACGCCGTTGACCAGATTGTAAAAATTGACGGCCAGGCTTATACAGTCATCGGTGTAACCAAACCTAAGGGGGGTGGGGGATTGGGAACCCCCAGTATTGATGATCACATTTTCACTTCCTATAAAGCCGCCTACTCTTTGGTCCAGGACAAAAAATATTACGCCCTCTATGTTAAAGCCGGCAATGACTCCGCCATTGCCGGGATTAAATCTCAAGCCAGAACTCTCCTTCTTAAAAGATATAAACCGGATGATTTTTCCGTCCTGGATCAAACCGAACTATTAAACACGATCAATTCCATTTTCGGTGTTATCAACTCTGTTCTGGTTGCTATCGCCGCCATTTCTCTTGTGATTGGGGGAATCGGTATTATGAATATCATGTACGTTTCGGTCATCGAAAGAATCCGGGAGATCGGCATCCGGCGGGCGATTGGTGCCACCGGAAGAGACATTCTTCTCCAATTTTTGGCCGAGTCGGTTTTGCTTTCTCTCTTGGGTGGCCTTCTGGGACTGGGCCTGGCCTATCTGGGAGTTTTTCTGGTGCAGTTTCTTTTTCCGGCCTATGTCGATTTATTATCCATTGTTCTGGCGGTTGGTGTTTCTTCATCCATTGGCATCACTTTTGGCGTTTTTCCGGCCAAAAAAGCCGCCGACCTTTCCCCGATGGAGGCTATTAGATATGAGTAGCGGACATCCTGAGCGAACAGCATCCTGAGCTTGCCGGAAGAGTCGAAGGACGGAGACTATAAGGTATGAATAGGAAATAGTTACCGAAGAATGTTGAAGACTGCTATCAGCGCAATCACTGCCCAAATAATATTAAGAACCGCCGGTTGATAGGCCTTTTTGTTTAAGGAAATAAGGACAATTCCTACTGATCCGGTTAAGTTCAAAAATTGGTACCAGAAATCACCCGATTTCAGAATTGAAAAACTAACCAGAGCGTAAGCTCCAACTATTGACATTGTTCCATACCACCCACCTGCTTCTAATAAAGTTTTCTTCATCTTAAGGTAGAATAGATGAGAAATCAAACAATGTCAATTAAAAAATTTCTGATAATTTCCCTTTTCGTTGCTACCTTTCTCTTCCCCTTTCCCCAAGGTACCTTTGCCGCCAGCAGCCAGAGTTACTATTTTCCCTCGGTCAATATAACCGTCAAAATCAACTCTGACTCTTCCGTTGATGTGGTGGAAAACCGGGAGTTTTCTTTCCGAGGCAATTTCTCCCGGGTCTATTGGGACATCCCTCTGAAATCCAACCAAACTATAAGTAATATTGCGGTCTCCGAGAACAGCTTTGGCGCGGTCACTGCCTACACTCTCCTTCCTGCTGTCGATTCCAACCGCCCTCTCCGCCATTTTGCCATCGAAAAAAGCCCTGACAATATTCACATCGAGGCCTACCATTCTTCCGTAAACGAGGTCAAAACTTTCATTTTGTCCTATCACCTGACCGGCGCTGTCCAAAAATATCAGGACGTCGGGGAATTCTATTGGCAGGTTGTCGGCAAGGATTGGGAAGCCAAAACTGATTTTGTCACTACCACTGTCATTCTTCCCCAAGAGGCGGAAAAAAACCAAATTTATGTTTGGGGCCATGGTCCGTTAAATGGGGTTGCCAAAATTATTGACACTAAAACAACAGAGTTTACCGTCAAAGATTTGCCCCAAAACACTTTTGTCGAAATCCGCGAACTCTTCCCGGCGGAAATTCTCTCCGGCCCGGCCATCAGTCAAAACCGTCTCGAAGCCGTCAAAGCGGAAGAGTTGGGATTCCAGCAAGCTACCATTCACAGTCAGCAACTGAAACTCGCTCTCCTTATGCTTGTTCTGCTATTTATAGCTGGTTGGATTACTTTTTGGTTTACTGTCTGGGTCAAAAAAGGCAGGGAATACCAAATTGAAATCCCCAAATATATTCATTTTCCCCCAAGTAAATTGGCTCCCGCTTTGGTTGAGGCTCTGGTCTCTCAGGAACAAACGGTCACCCCCAATTCTTTTTCCGCCACCCTTTTGGATCTGGCCCGAAAAAAAATAATCAAAATCGAAGCCAAAGAATCCTATTCCCAAGGTTTTCTCGGAATCGGCGCCGGCCGGAAATACACCTATATTCTTCATCTCGACAAGGAAGAATCCGGTCATTTCCAAAATCTTTCGGAATACGAAAAAGATTTAATTGATTTTGTCTTCGGTTTTGGGGACAAACCTCTGGAGATTTCCGTCGATGATCTGAAAAGGGAAATGAAAAGCGACCCTTTAAGCACAAGGACTTTTTTTGACCAGTGGACAAAGACCATCAAAGAAGAGGCGGATAAAAAAGAGTTTGTCGAAGAAGGCAGTAAAAAAATTCGTAACGCCTTTATTCTGGGTAATGTTTTGCTTCTGATTATCGTTGTCGTCATTTTCTCTCTCATCTTTAATGTCAGTATGCTTATCCCTTTCAGTGTTTGGGCTGTTGTGCTCGGTTTTTTTGTCCTGGCTTTTGTCGGCCGGGCTTTTTTCCGCTGGACTAAAACGGCCGAAAAGGAAGCTAAAGAGTGGCTGTCTTTTAAAAATTTCCTCAGAGACTTCTCTCACTTCAAAAACGAACTTCCCCAAGCATTAATTATCTGGGAGGAAATGTTAGTCTACGGTACTGCCTTAGGTGTAGCTGATAAAGTGGCCAAATATCTTCCCCTGATTCTTTCCCAGCCCGGAGTTAATGTGGCCCCAACCTGGTATTATGTCACCACCTCTTCCGGCGCTTCGGCGCCAGCGGCTGACATTGCCACCGGCCTTGGCCAAAGTTTTGCCACTTCTTTTTCGCAAAGCCTCTCGGATATGACTACGGCCATAAACTCCTCATTCAGCAGCGGTTCCGGCG
>CAZRUW010000133.1:0-2591 GCA_964603445.1 uncultured Gammaproteobacteria bacterium
GGAAATCGGTTGTAAACTCGTTTCTCTCGGGAGAAATGAAACTCCACGGGCAAAGCCCGTGGTTTCTTACGACACGGCTCCGCCACGCCTGACGTGGCTCCGCCGAGTATTCTTTTCGAGCTTGCTTCACCCACTGGCAAAGCCAGTGGTGCTTGCAAGTTCAAAAATAGATAAAAAGAGAGCAGCGGAGCTTTTGGGCCGCACCACAAGAACGATTGAAAACTACCGACGGGCCATGAGAAAGGAATTTGGGAAGCAGAGATTAAAACTGAACTAAAAGTCCGATAGTGGGAGAAAATGTACCCAGTGGGATTTGTTTTTGTGGAAAACTTTACGAAAATTGAGACATCCGAAATTGCGAAAACTGAGAAGTCTAATTACACAACACAGCAGGCACGTTCACCAAGCTATTTAAAAGCTGTCTACAGCTCCCCAGCAAAAAACTTAATGATTCGGGTGGAAGAACTCGGTTGTTTATTAAAACTTAATAACCTAGCACCCAATTTTTTCCCTCGAACCAGTTTCTCTTTCCAAAAGCGATCTGCCAGTGGATTAGTAACCAAACAGTCAGGCTTTATCAGTCTCCCAACACGCAAATGTTCTTGCTGAGCTGCTGTGTTCTCATAAATAAGAAGTGGTTTGATTTCAAAAACCAAATCCACGCTCTCCAGCTCCGCTAAAACTCTCTCTCGCTGGAAAATGGTGTGCAGCGGACGGGAAGGACCTTTATTCAGCTTAACAGTTTCGTCTGAATCCAGACCAACAATGACCAAATCACAATGCTTTTTGGCGAACCGGAACAAATCCACATGCCCGACGTGTACCACATCAAAACATCCGGTAATCAGCCCCACTTTCCCTCCCACCTTCCTGACTGCAGCGGCAATTTTCACCACTTGAGCTAATGACTTAACTTTTCCCAACATAGCATCGCATTACTCATTCCAATGGACAATCTCCCCTCTAACTAACCTCAACTCAATATCTTCACTTGTCTCTCTTCTTCCTGCCACCGCTTTTGCCATAAGAAAGGCGTAAAGAGAACCATGTCTTCCTTTATCCCTAACCCTTACCTCTCTAAATAGGTCCCGTGCACTCCCGGCTCTACCATAGACAAATGCATTAGGAATTGATTCTGACTTTTTCAAGACTAAAAACATACAAACTTCTCTGGCCTGAAAGGCCAGAGTTTCCGCCTATTTAGTTTAAAAAGGGCTATTTCAGCCCTCCCGTCACTCTCACCCTCTCCAAAAGTTTCTCATCTGTCAGCACTTTTCCCGTCCCCCGCACCACCGCCGTCAAGGGGTCCTCCGCCACCCAGGCCGGCATTTTTGTGGCTTCGGAAAGCGCCAAATCCATGTTCCGCAACAAACTGCCCCCGCCGGCCAGGGCAATCCCCCGGTTCAAAATATCGGAAAGAAGTTCCGGTGGGGTTTCCTCTATCAACTCCTTAATCGCCGAAATCACCTGGATCACCACCGGCGACAACGCCTCCCGGATCTCCGAGGCGGAAATCTTAATGGATTTCGGCAAGCCGGTTTCCAAATCCCGTCCGCGAATCACCGAGTATTTCTCTTCGCCCTCTCCGGCAATCCGGCCGGGGTGAGCGCTCCCAACGGCAATTTTGACCGCCTCCGCCGTCGGCTGGCCAATGAGAACCCCATACTTGAGACGCAAAAAAGCAATAATCGCCTCATCCATCTCGTCTCCCGCCACCCGGATCGACTTATTGACAACAACTCCTCCCAACGAAGTTACCGCAATCTCCGTTGTGCCCCCGCCGATATCGACAATAATGCTCCCGCTCGACTCATCAATTGGCAACCCAATCCCGATGGCCGCCGCCATGGGTTCTTCAATTAGAAAAGCTTTTCTGGCCCCCGCCGCCAAGGCTGCCTCCTGGACCGCCCGGCGCTCCACTTCCGTCACTCCCGAAGGAATCCCGATGACCACCTTCGGTTTAGGAATTTTCGGAATGATACCCGGCGTCTGGTGAACCAGTCTGATATAGTGGGAAAGCATTGCTGCCGTGGCATCAAAATCGGAAATAACCCCGTCAGCCAGCGGCCGGATCACCTCCAGAGTCGCCGGCGCCCGCCCGACCATTTTCTTTGCTTCCGTCCCGATCGCAATCACCTTCTTGGTTTTCCGGTGCAACGCCACCACCGACGGCTCCCGAATCACAATCCCCTTATCTTTAACCAGAACCAGGGTATTGGCCGTCCCCAAATCAATCCCCATGTCGTGGGAAACCAAAGAAAAAAGATAGTCCAGCATAAAAAACGATTGCTAAATTGTTCAATTGTTACATTGCTGCACAAAAAGGAGCGAATAATTCAGCCATATAACAATGAAGCAATTGTGTCCGATTGCAGTATAGCAACCCCCCTGCTAGAATTAAACCTGCATGATTGCCGTCGCTGATCTTGTTATCCAGTGGTCTTTCTACCTTCTTTTTTTCCTGGTCCCCCTCTGGTTCTATGCCGGATCCAGCGAACTTTTCGAATACAACAAAATGATGCTCACCTATGGCCTCACCATAATTATCGTCGCCGCCTGGCTTATTAAATTAATTGGAAATTGGAAATTGG
>CAZRUW010000134.1:0-1670 GCA_964603445.1 uncultured Gammaproteobacteria bacterium
CTATTAATATATATCAATAGAGTAGTTGTCAAGTAGGTAACTGTTCACAGTTCTAACACGCCAGGCATGGACTACTAAAAAACTCTGGTGTATTCCGTGCTCAAAACCGCAATTTTATGTCAGAAGTGTGAACTGTTGCCCAAGTAGCGGTAGAGATTCTAGACGCGCCCTTTTAGACTTACCGGAATGACGCGATCAATCAGCTTTTAAATGCTCTGGAGTTAAAATTGGTTGGTAAAAGTTATTGAAGGTGATACAATGGGCGAGCGAAAAAGTATGAAATTACCAGAGCCGCCAGACGCAACAAGTAAAAATGGAAAAAACGGGAATGGGAAACCCTTCCTTCCTTTCGAATCTCAGGGTAAACAGGGCAAGAAGCCGGTCAAGGGATTTCGGATGGAGATGAAATTTGACCTTAAAGACATTCTCCTTTACGGGGTGGTGTTGTTTTTAATTCTTCTGACGGTGAGCAGTTTTTCCGGGGCGGTGCCGAAGGCGGAGACGAAACCGATCTCCCAAGTTCTGGCTGATGCCAAGGCGGGGAAGGTGGAGTCGATTTCGGTTACGGACAATAGTCTGACTGTTAAGTATAAAGATGGCACGACAGTGGAATCACAGAAGGACCCGAACCAAGATTTGGCAAAAACTCTCTATTCGAAGGACGAGTTGGGGCTTGATCCTAAAGCTTTTGTATTAACAAATAAGGATGACATATCGAAAAACTTTTGGGTAAATACTTTCCTCCAATTTGGGCCGGTAGTTCTTCTTTTTGCTCTGTTGTTTTGGCTCTACCGGCGGCAAATGCAGGGAGCCAACTCCGTTTTTTCCTTTGGGCAAAGTCCGGCGAAACTGTATAACAAAGACCAACCGAAAGTGACATTTAAGGATGTGGCCGGGGTGGATGAAGCGAAGAAAGAGCTGGAAGAGGTGGTGGACTTTTTGAAGAACCCCAAAAAATATGCGGCTCTCGGGGCGAGAACTCCAAAAGGGGTTTTGTTGGTTGGCCCGAGCGGAACGGGAAAAACACTTTTGGCAAAGGCAGTGGCGGGGGAAGCCGGGGTACCGTTCTTTTCAATGGCCGGATCGGAGTTTATGGAAATGCTGGTAGGGGTGGGGGCGAGCCGGGCCAGGGACCTGTTTGCGACGGCCAAGAAAAACAAGCCGGCAATTATTTTTATTGATGAGATTGACGCCATCGGTCGAACGCGGTCGATTGGGGCAATCGGCGGGCATGATGAAAGGGAGCAAACATTAAACCAGATTCTCATTGAGATGGACGGATTTGAGCCTAATGAACAAGTTGTGGTCATGGCGGCGACCAATCGGGGGGATCTTTTGGACCCGGCGCTGTTGCGGCCGGGGCGGTTTGACCGGCGGGTGGTTTTGGATCTGCCTGATATGGAAGGAAGATTGGCTATCCTGAAAGTTCACAAAAAGAACAAGCCTTTTACTGATGAGGTTGATTGGGAGAAAGTGGCCAAACGGACGGTTGGTTTTTCGGGGGCGGATTTGGAAAATATGCTCAACGAAGCGGCGATTTTGGCAGCTCGGGAGGACAAGACGAAAATTGATATGAAGGACATTGAGGAGGCGGCAACGAAAGTAAAATTGGGTCCGCAGAAGAAGCGGTTGCAGAGTGATTTGGACAAGAAGATGACGGCCTATCATGA
>CAZRUW010000135.1:0-11656 GCA_964603445.1 uncultured Gammaproteobacteria bacterium
CTTTTCTCCCTAGTTTGTTTATGGGCCAGTTTTAATTCCGTTACTTGTTGGTCTGTCAATGCGGGCATTACCACTATGAGATCACACTCAGAAGCCTCTTGTCAAATTTAGAGGCTACAAAATCGTGGAAGAGGGGTATACATTGACAAACCCATGCAGGGACACGGACTCATGCAGGCTATTGCCCGCGTGAACCGTGTGTACAAAGACAAACAGGGTGGATTGATCGTTGACTACATTGGAATTGCCCCCGAACTCAAAGAGGCTCTTTCCTACTATTCCGAGAACGACAGGCAGGAAACGGCAATTCCCCAGGAAAAGGCAGTTTCGGTGATGTTAGAAAAATACGAGGTGGTTAAGGGAATGTATCACGGTTATGACTACGGAAAATATCTGACTGGCACACCAGGGGTGAGGACACAAACCATATCGGGAGCAACTGACTTTATTTTGGGGCTGGATGATGGCAAGAAACGTTATTTAAAGGCGGTTTCCGAACTATCCAAGGCGTTTTCGCTGAGTGTACCACACAAAAAGGCTATCGAGATACGGGATGAAGTTGGGTTTTTCCAGATTGTTCGAAGCGCAATTTTGAAGATGGAACCGCATGGAGGCGGGCCAACGGATGAAGAATACGATTTAGCGATTAAACAAATAGTATCCTCCGCCGTGACATCTGATGCCATTATCGATATTTATTCTGCGGCTGGGATAAAAACACCGGACATTTCCATTTTCTCTGAAGAATTTTTGGCCGAAGTCAAAAATATGAAACATAAAAATGTGGCGTTGGAGCTTCTTAAAAAACTCTTAAACGATGAGCTGCGAACCATGACACGGACAAATCTGGTTAAATCACGATCGTTTGCCCAAATGCTAGAGGAAACAATCAGGAAATATCAAAACAGGACGATTGAGGCAGCCCAGGTGATAGCGGAATTGTTGGAACTGGCCAAGAAGATACGGGATGAGAAGAACAAAGGGAAAGATTTGGGATTATCAGAGGAAGAAGTGGCGTTTTATGATGCATTGGCCAACAACGAAAGTGCGGTACGGGAATTGGGCGATACTACACTCAAAGCTATGGCACGGGAACTTGTCGAAATGCTACGCAAAAATACCACAATTGATTGGACAATCAAAGAAAGCATCCAGGCTAAACTACGGGTGTATATCAAACGGTTATTGAAAAAATATCATTACCCACCAGACAAGCAAGAGGGAGCAACAAAGATTGTATTGGAACAGGCGGAGTTATTAGCTAAGGATTGGACGGGATAATTTTAATTTAAGTAATTTAAGATCTCATCTTGCGAGGCTGAGAGGAATCTTGATATGACAGTCCGGAGAAATCTGGTACAAGTTTTGGCGGCTTAATGAGTGTTTGATTTTTTGGTGTGCCACCGGGCGGAAACGCTTCCTTCTCCTTTCATCCAAGCCTGAACGACTTGAGGGTCATGGATTGGTAACGATATCCATTTTTCGTTCGATTCAGGGTAAGAGTGGTAAGGCTTTTTTGAATTTCAATATCTGTGGTGCTTCTGGTCACTCGCAGGCGTACCGGTTCGGCCGGGGGGCGTTCCAGGGAGAAAGTGACCGTTTCTCGCCCGGTTGGGTCTAAAAATATATGGACGAACTTTAGTTTTAGTCCCAACCTGAGAAAATATTTTCCTGGTTCGAGCTTTGCTGGAGGTTTAAAATTTTTGTCTTTGGAGGCGCCGCAAAAATTTTCCCTCAATTTCGACACGGGTTTGGTTTCTCATTGAGAATATGATAAACCTTGCGTCAAGCAAGACAGATATTTTGGTGACAGGAAGGCGGCTTTTGCACCGATGCTAATGAGCAGGAGGCCAGCGCTATGGCAAAACAAATTTCAACAGATTGTTTAGAATATTGATTTGAAGATGCCACAGATGATTGACAAGTTTTTGGACAACATCACCATGTACCGGTTGATGCTTGTGTATCTGCTGACTCTTTTAGGGGTGGCAGTTGCCTTCTCCTTTTCGGGATTTTTAGTTTTTAACCCTTTCTCCCTGGTTTTTTCAGCCTTTTTCTTAACGGTTGTTTGTTGGCTGTCCAATGAAGTTTTCGCGCGTTGTTTGAAAATTTCCGCCAATGTGGAGTCGGTCTTTATTTCCGCTTTGATTTTGACGTTGATTGTCACTCCGGCAAGAGACTTCCGGGATCTGGCGTTTTTGGCGGCGGCGGGAGTTTTCGCGATGTCCTCGAAATATATTTTGGCGTTTAAACGAAAGCATATCTTTAACCCGGCGGCCCTGGCGGTTTTTCTGACCGCCGTTTTTCTGGGCCGGTTGGCCAGCTGGTGGGTTGGGGATCCAACCATGGTTCTGCCGGTGGCTCTGGGCGGTCTTTTGATTTTGAGAAAAACCGGCAGGGGTTCCATGGTGGCAGCGTTTCTGGGAGCCGTTTTATTAACAACATTGTTGCTGGGATATTTTCAGGGGTCCGGTTTGATCTTGGTTTTCCAAGCGACCGTTTTTTACAGCCCTTTGCTGTTTTTTGCCCTGGTGATGCTGACGGAACCCCAGACCGTACCTTTGCGGCTTAATTGGCAAATTGCTTACGCGGTCGCCGTCGGCATACTTTTTGCTCCCCAGTGGCATTTCGGGCGTTTCTTTTTGACGCCGGAGTTGGCGCTTTTGACCGGGAACATTTTTTCCTTCCTGACGGGGCCTAAAGGGACAATCATGATGGTTCTTAGTGGGAAAAGCCAGTTGTCGGCGGACATTTTTGAGTTTGTTTTTACTTCTTTTGAGCCGATTTCTTTCAGACCCGGGCAGTATTTGGAATGGACCCTGGGGCATAAAAATCCTGACAGCCGGGGTAACCGGCGCTTTTTTACCCTGGCTTCGTCCCCGACAGAGGACAAAGTGAGAATCGGGGTTAAGTTTAGCCGGACGCCCAGTTCGTTTAAGAAAAACTTGCTGGCCCTCAGGATTGGGGAACGGATTTTTGCCTCCCGCCCGGGAGGAGGTTTTGTCTTGCCGAAAGACCCGGATCAAAAACTGGTTTTTGTCGCCGGCGGGATTGGAATTACTCCTTTTCGGAGCATGCTGAAGTATTTGACAGACAAAAAAGAGAGACGGAATATCGTTTTGTTTTGGGCGAATAAGAGAAGGCAAGAGATTGTTTTTCAGGATGTAATTTCCCGGGCGGGTAAGAAGGCGGGGTTGAAGGTGGTAGAGACCCTGACCGATGAGGAGAATAGAGCGTCCTCATGGAAGGGAAAATTGGGGAGGATTGACGGGCAAATGATTAGAAGCGAAGTCCCTGATTTTCAGGAGCGGATTTTTTACCTTTCCGGACCGCAAATAATGGTGCAGGATTTCAAACGGGTTCTTAGGGGAATGGGGATAGCCAAAGGCAGTATTAAGACCGATTATTTTCCCGGATTTGCTTGATTGGCAGTTACGGGCAAAGGTAAAGGCAGGAGTCGGTCCAGGCGGAAAGCTGGCTAACGCTTGAGACATAACCACGAATGTCAATACTAGACAGGTTGTTTCAGCCTAGGTTCTTTTGATGGTGTAAAGTTTCGGATAGAAAAGAAAAGCAGCCGGGACGTCTTCGGTAATGGCTCTTTCAAAGTTGGCATAGATTTCTTTGCGGCTTTTGAGATCCAGGGTTTTCCGGCCGTCTTCCAGGAGTTTGTCGACCTTGGGGCTTTTGTAGTGGGCAATGTTTTCGGACTGGGTAGAGTGCCAGAGAAAATATTGATCGGGATCGGTTGGCAGTTCAACCATGGTCAGAAAAACATCGTAATTGGGAGGCGGAACGTCAAAGACTTCAATTTGGGTGTCAATGCCGAGTTCTTTCCAGGAAGGGGCGATTTCCTTGGCTGTTTCTTCCAGGAGTTGAGAGGTGGCTATGGTCAGTTTGATCCGGCCCGATGACGTAGCCGGGCTTTTTCCAAGGAGTTTTTTGGCCAGATCAAGACTGTGGGGATATTTTTTGGCCATGACGCTTTCCGACCAGTTGCCTAAAGCAACGGGGGCATTAGCCGCGGGACCTTCGGGGAAATCGTCAGGAAGGGCATAAGTTAAAGCCTGGCGGAAGGGTTTGTCAGCCAAAGTGTCGTTTTGGAGGTTGAAAAAAAGGGTGGCCACGGATTTTCCATTGACCGCGGAAGTAATTTGATAGTGTTTGTCGGTTTCCAGACCGTGGAGAGAACGCAGCCCTTGGGCTTCACCGACCAAACCAAGTTTCAGGGCGGTTATCAACGCTTCTTCGTTGGAAAAAAATTTGTATATTTCTTTTTCTTGAGTGATGGTGTTAACCAGGGAAATCTGGGAGATGAAGCGACCGGAAAAATTGAGGCCTTCCACTTGCCACTGGCCAAGCCCCATGAGTCCGTTTTTAAAGAGAGGTTGAGAGACAACCGAGAGGAGCGGGGCGAAGGGTTCTTGGAGAGTCAGCTGCACTGTATCAGGGGAAGGCCGGGTTAACTGGACACTTTTGAGGTTATAGTTGACACCTTCGGAAGTGAATTTTTCCCCGTTTTGCCAATGAAGTTTATCGTTAAGTTTGAAGGTTATGGTTTTTCCGGCGTTGGTTATCTCCCAAGATTTGGCGGCGGCAGAGGCAACAGACCCGTCCGGCAGGGTTTTGGTCAGGCCGAAACTTATTTGCTTTTGAATTTCCAAAGGTAAAGTGCCCAGGGTGTAGTCACCGGCGAGTCCGATGGTAGTTTTTTTTTCAAAATGAAAAAATTTGGGAAGGACTGTCAAAAGAAACAGTCCCAAGGCCAGACCGATTATAAACAGGCGCCGGTTAGTTTTGACATAAGAAACAGTCAAAAGAACGAAGAGCCGGACTTTTTTATACAAAGAAACGAAAGCTTCTCTCATGGCAAAACAACAAGGAGGAGGGACAAAACAGCAAAAGCCACTGACAAGCCAATGGTGGCATAGAGGATAATTTTTTCTATGCCCCGGCGGCTTTGGTAGAACTCTCCGGCACCGCCGAAAGTTGAGCCCAAACCTGTGCCTTTGGTTTGAAGCAAGATCACGCCAATTAAGGCCAGGGTAACAATGGTTTCCATGATAGTAAGAACGGGCTTCATGAAGCTAGGTAGCTTAGAAATGACCGGATAAGATTAATAACTGCCGCGCTGGCTATTATACTTCCAATTTGGTTGAAATGGTAGGCAGGCAGGATGATTCCGGAAATGGTCAACCCGGGAAACAGCCAGGTGGAAAAAGTGAGATAAGGCAGAAAGACACTGAGACCATAGAGGATGGCGGCATCGATGGCCAGAGAGACCAGCCCAAGGGTAAGAAAATTAATGGGTCCTAGAAACACGCCGAGAATTGGTTTGACAAAGAAGTGAATGGCCGTAAAGACGCCAACGACGATTAGGAGAGATTTAGGATCCTCTCGGAGATGAAAACCAGTGATGATCTGGGAAGCCAAAAAAAGCGCGATGCCGTTTATAAGGATTGCCCGAAGGAGGGTTTTGATCATGAGATTATGCTAACATTTTTTTATCTCTAAGCCAAAAATGGTAGCGGCGGCTGAAGCGGTGGGCTTCATCCCGGAGCCGCTGGACGAGACTCAGCGCCGGTGAGCCGAGAGGCAGGTTTATTGGCGGAAGGTTTAAAGAATAGATGGTTTCCCGCCTTTTGGCCAGAGCTATGAGAAAAGGAAGGTTCTTGCCGGACTTGGAGACCGACGATTTGGCCAGAGCTGACCGGGCAGCTGTCAGCTGACCCTTTCCGCCGTCAAGGATGACAAGATCCGGGAGAGAAATGGACGATTCAAGTCTTCGGGTAAGGACTTCTCTTATCATCGCGACATCATTTTGGACGCCGGATCTTTTGATGCGGTAATGGCGATAGAGGGCCTTGTCAGGGATCCCCTCAACAAAGGTGACCTGGGAGCCTGTGGCCAGTTTTCCGGCGGTGTTAGAGATGTCGAAGCACTCTATTTTTTGCAGTTTTGGCAGTTTTAATAACCTTTTCAGATCCGACAGTTCCTGGGCTCGCCTGTCGGCGATGAGGTTGGGGTTGGACTCATATTCCCAGGGTCGGGTTCGCCGGGCCGTTATGAGGCTTAATTGCTGCAGTCTCTTTTTAATTTCATTGGCCTTTTCGAAGTTTTCTTTGTCTGCCTCCTTTGCCATTTCTTTTGTTAAACTGTGTTGGATTTCTTGCCTTTGACCCTGAAGGAAAAGTATCAGCTGGGCAAGAGCGGAGCGGTATTTTTTTTGGGCTTGTTTGCCGGTAAAGACGTTGGGGCAAGGACAAAGCCCCAGGTGGGAACGAAGGCAAGGGCGGTTTCCCGGGTGGTTTTCGGAGACAAAAGGAAAGATCGGGCGCAAAAAGCGCAAAAGGGAGCTTAAATCGGATCCGGTTGGGTAGGGCCCAAAATAGCGCGCCTTGGGGTTGGTTTCCCGGCGGACGGCACGGACTTTGGGAACAGGATCTTTAATGGAGATTTCAATTAAGGGATAGGATTTTCCATCCTTCCAGTTGACATTATATTTAGGGAGCAGCTTTCGGATTAAATTGGCTTCGAGAAGCAGGGCGTCAATTTCTGATTCTGTTATGACGTGGTCGATTCCTGAGATTTCACTGACCATTTTGGCGGTTTTGGGAAGGAGGTTTTTGGAGTTTTGGAAGTATGACCGGACGCGATCCCGCAGGGAGTTAGCTTTTCCGACGTAGATTATCTCCCCTGCTGAATTTTTGAAGAAATAGACTCCGGGTAATTTGGGCAAAGATTGATAGGATTCCAAGGATTGTTGCTCCTCCAAACAAAAATAGATAACCGTTTTTGTACAGCGGCACGACTTTAACCGGATATTCGTTCCGGTCATAACCGGAGTTGATGGTGATTATATCATTGAATTCGCTGTTCCAGCTTTCCGGCAGGATTTTAACGGTGAGGTCCTGGTGGCCAAACGGGGGTATGTCTCCGGTCAGAAGGACGGGGTTTTGGATGGTAAGATATCGTGGTTTGAGGGAAAGGGCAACGCCGGGGAACAAAGTTGGCCCGGGATTTTCCACAAAAAGTTGGCCGGTGGCGGCAAAGCCCGCCGTGATTTGCCGGGGCAGATTGGCACTGACAATAGTTTTGGGAACGGTTTCCAGATTGAGATCGGAAGTGGTGGGGGTGAAAGCGGTTTCATCAGGCAGGGTAGGAGATTCGTCCGCGCTTTGGGTAAAGATGGCCACGTGATTCATATCCAGAGTGTGGAAATAATCGAGTCCGGAAGAGAGGCTGGACAAGGCGGGATCGACCATCACCCATTGTTTTTTGATGTTGTCAAAATATTCCGGCCAAATATGGCGGCCGGAATTTTTGCTAATCAAATAGCCATAAACTTCCCTAGAGGCGATGCCGGCAGAACGGGCAAGAGTAACAAAAAGGTCGGAGAAATCCTGCGGTCCGGCTTTTTGGGGAGAAAGAAGACTGCCCAGTCCCCCGCCGCGGGGGTTTTTGGCGCCTTGGGGAGTATAGGTCAGGAAACTTTCCACGTAATTATAAACTTCTTCAGGGCTTCCCAGGGTTTTGGCGATTTGTTGGATTGAAGGATCAGCTGAGGGCCAGAATTTTTGGGGTTTCAGCAGATTTTCCGGGTTTTCCAGGGAGAGTGGAGGAGTTCGGGGTTCTGCGAAAATAGCCACAGAGCCGGAAGCGTTAACCTCAGTTTTTTCCAAAGGTCCAAGGGGATATTGGGCCAGCCAGTTGCCATCTTTGTCCAAAATAACGTTGGCTCCTTTTGGACTGAGGTTATTAAGAAAGACTTTTTGGTAGGGGCTGTCCGACGGCAGGGCAATTTTTGCGGACACGGGATAGAGACGGGAGTTATAGAGGTGGTACTTGAGATTAAAATTGATTACCTGGTAGAGTTGTTTGGCCGGAGGTCCGAAAAAGAGTTTTGCGGGGGAGGATTTAAGATCATCACCGGTCCAGAAGAAATCAGTGGTTTTGACTTCGGGCCGGGAGAGGATTTTTTGACCAAAAGATTCGGGAACGACCAGGCGAACCGCCAATTTGGTTAGACCGGCGGGTTTGGGAACCGGGGGTATGGTAATTTCCCAGAATTTGCCTTCTTTTTGAGCAATTTCGCCTGTTTCATAGGTAAGAGTGAAGCGGAGAATTTTTCCCAGGCCAAGGATTTTATCATTAAACTTGAGGCGGATGTCGTGGCCTTTATCCGTATCGGAGGACTGAAGTTCCAGCGGCCCTGACGGATCAGCCGCCTTCAGATTGGAAATTTGAAAATTGTTAACATGAATCAGATATTCCCGGGGGAAGAAGTCGCTGGTCAGATTGGTCAGCGAGACATTTTGAGTAACCAGAGTATTGCCGCTGTCAGACACTTGATAGATGAGTTCTTCGGAGATGGCGAAACTTGGTTGTTGAGCTATGGTTATTTTAGGAATTAGCAAGATAAAGGTAATGAGAAGTGAAATAAAAGGGAGGATAAGGGGGAGTCGAAAGTTGGGAAATTTTAGTTTAGACTTCATATTAGAATTTCCTGAAGGTATTTCCCCGTCCAGCTTTTGGGATTCTGGGATACCTCCTGGGGAGTTCCCAACGCCACCACTTCCCCGCCGCCATCCCCGCCTTCGGGTCCCAGATCGATGATATAGTCGGCATTTTTAATGACGTCAAGATTGTGCTCAATGACGATGACGGTGTTGCCATGACGAACCAACATTTTAAGAACGTAAAGGAGGCGCTCCAGATCGGCAAAGTGCAGTCCGGTGGTGGGCTCGTCAAGAATATAAATGGTCTTTCCGGTGGCTTTCTTGGAAAGTTCACTGGCCAGTTTGACCCGCTGGGCTTCCCCGCCGGAAAGAGTCGGGGCCATTTGGCCAAGTTTGATGTAGGTCAGGCCGACATCGTTTAAGGTTTCCAGTTTAGACCGCAAATTGGGGATATTTTCAAAAAAGGCGTAAGCTTCTTCCACGGTCATATCCAGAACCTGGGCGATATTCTTGCCTTTGTAGAGAATGTCCAGAGCCTCCTGGTTATACCTTTTTCCCTGGCACACTTCGCAGGGGATGTAAACGTCAGGCAGGAAGTTCATCTCAATTTTGGTCTGACCCTCGCCTTCGCAGGCTTCGCACCGGCCTCCTTTAACATTAAAACTGAAGCGGCCGGCCTTGTAACCGCGGATTCTGGCCTCTTTGGTGGAAGCAAAAAGTTCCCGGACAAAAGTAAAAGCGCCGGTGTAAGTGGCCGGATTGGATCTGGGTGTCCGGCCGATGGGAGACTGGTCAATCAGAATCACTTTGTCCAGATTTTCCAGCCCCACGATTTCCCGGAATTTTCCCGGCTTGTCCTTGTGGGCGGGATAGAACTTTGAAGCGAGGGCATGATAGAGAATGTCGTGAATAAGGGTGGATTTGCCGGACCCGGAGACGCCGGTGACACAGATAAAGCGGCCCAGGGGAAATTTGACGGTAATGTTCTTCAAATTGTGCTCGGCAGCCCCCATCAATGTCAGGTATGCCTGTTCGCCTCGCAGGGAGAGACCCTGAGAGGCTGGTTCGGGTTCAATTTTCTTTTTTCCGGAGAGATATTGTCCAGTGAGGGAGTTTTTATCGGTCATTATTTCCTCCGGGCTGCCTTTGGCGACAACTTTCCCCCCGTGTTGCCCGGCTCCCGGGCCGATGTCGAAAATATAATCCGATTCCAACATCATTTCCCGGTCATGCTCGACGACAATAACTGTGTTCCCAAGGTCCCGAAGATGCCTTAGGGTACTAATTAGTCTTTTGTTGTCCCGCTGGTGCAACCCTATTGACGGTTCGTCGAGAACATACAGAACACCGGAAAGACCGGAACCGATTTGGCTGGCCAGGCGGATGCGCTGGGCCTCTCCTCCGGCCAGGGAATTGGCGCTTCGGGATAAGGTTAAATAGTCCAGGCCGACATCGACCAGAAATTGGAGCCGGGCAGTTAATTCTTTGAGGATAGGCTTCGCAATTAAATCTTCTCCGGACAATTTTTGGCGATCGCTGGACTTTGTCTGAAGACTTTTTATCCAATCCAGACTTCCTTCAATGCTCTTTTGGACAACGGTGTGAATATTTATATCGTCAATGGTCACTCCCAAGGCTTCCGGCTTGAGCCGGGTTCCCTGACAAACCGGACAAGCTTCGTTGCGCATGTATTTTTCAATCTCAAAACGGCGCCACTCGGATTCCGTTTCCCGGTAAAGCCGTTCCAGCCGGGGAATGACGCCCTCAAACTTTTCGTAAAAACCCGTCATCCTGCCCTCGCGGTTTGTGCCCTGGACGTAAATTTCTTCTTCAGCGGTGCCAAATAACATCAGGTTGAGTTGAGAAGCGGACAGCTCCCTTACGGGAATTGAAATTGAAAAGCGGTGTTTGTCAGCTGCGGCCTTGACTAGACGCATGAACCAGGTGTCGTGTTCCACCTCGCTTCCCAGGGGAAGAACGCCTCCTTCCATGACGGAAAGGTCCTTATTGAGCACCAGGTCGGGGTCGACTTTGAGAAGAAAGCCCAAGCCGGTGCATTTGGGGCAAGCTCCCTGGGGAGCGTTGAAAGAGAAAATTCTGGGTTCGATCTCTGAAATGCTGAGGTTGCAGTAAGGGCAGGCAAAGCGTTCGGAAAAAAGATGGTCGGCCATTTTCTGGGGATAATCAGGGAATTCCAAGCTGGCATCCAGGATTTCCGAAACTATCACTTCGCCTTCGGATAATTTCAAGGCCTCTTCAATGGCTTCGCGAAGGCGGCTGGTATCATTGGTGTCGCGGGTGGCCGTGTATTTGTCGATGACGGCGTCGATGGTGTGTTTGTTGGTTTTAATTAGGACCAGGTCTTCGTCCAGGCTGTAAATTTTTTGGTCAACGCGGACTTTGGTTAAGCCTTTGGATCGAAGGGAGTTAAAAATTTGGGTGTACTCCCCTTTCCGGTCCTTAACCAAAGGGGAAAGGATAAGGAAGCGACGGTACTTTTTCCCGGATTCTTGATTTTTAGCTCCCAGTTCGATTGTCCGGTCAACGATTTGGTCCAAGGTCAGGTGGGAAATTTCCCGCCCGCAGTTGGGGCAGTGAGGGTGACCGATCCGGGCGAAGAGAAGGCGGAGATAGTCATAAATTTCGGTAATGGTCCCGACTGTGGATCTGGGGTTGTGAGAGGTGGTTTTTTGGTCAATGGAGATGGCCGGAGAGAGCCCTTCAATGTGGTCGACGTCGGGTTTGTCCATGATTCCCAAAAACTGGCGGGCATAACTGCTGAGTGACTCCACATAGCGCCTTTGGCCCTCGGCATAAATGGTGTCAAAAGCGAGCGAGCTTTTGCCACTGCCCGACACGCCGGTAAAAACCACCAGCTTGTTTTTGGGAATCTCCACGTCGATGTTTTGAAGATTATGCTCCCGGGCTCCCTTTATTATGATTTCGTCGTTCATAGGCACGTTAACTTCGGGCTATAGCCCGATCCGGTTGGCCGGACCGGTTGCATTTTATCACGGAATTAGAACTACGTTTCCGCGATAGCTAAAAATTCTTTTACTGTTCGGTGTTTTCGTTGCTTCAGGAGGACTTCCGGAACTTGATGACTTTAAAAGATGAGGTCATTCGAGTTTTCTTAAAAAATCACGATAGTTGGCGGCTCCTTCGAAATCAAGAATTTTCGCCGCCTCTTTCATCCG
>CAZRUW010000136.1:0-3766 GCA_964603445.1 uncultured Gammaproteobacteria bacterium
ACTGCGGTCTGTTACCAGCCCCAACTACAAATTCATCTCAATTTTTACTTATCAAAGCGGCCATTTGACCATGAAACAAATCAAGGCCAATCTCGACGGGGCTGTTAACCCGGTTTATTACATCGCCGGGCCCCCCGCCATGGTCCGTTCTCTCCGCGAGCTTTTGCTCTCATCCGGCGTTGACGACCTTTCCATCAAAACCGAGGACTTTGAAGGGTACTAAAAATGGTTGATAAGCACTCTCTTTCCAAAATCGGGATTGGCGCCTGGGGTCTTGGGGGTTTTGCCACAAACGATCCTAATAACAGTGACAAAAGGCAAACTGACGCCGTTGCTTACGCCATTCAAAAAGGCATCAACTTTGTTGAGATTAACTTTTGGAATTCTCAAGGCCACTCGATAGACATTCTTTCCCATGCTATCAAAAAGTCGGACGTTCCCAGGGAAAAATTGTTTTTTGTCCAGGCTATCTATGACTATATACCCATCATAAGGTAAACTGTCAGGCGTTTCCCGCGTTTCGATGGGTATTATTCATCAAGATTATTATAAATTAGAGGACGATGAATATAACAATCCTACGATCGAAACAGCAGGAGAAGAATTTGAGAGATGTTTACAAACTTTCAAGACTAATTATATTGATAGCTTGGAGTTTCCGTTGACAGTGTATGACAAATATGGCTTCGATGCTGTAGTAGACCTGTCCCAAAAACTTTTAGCCCAAAGAAAAATAAGGTTCGTCAGTGTCACAAACTTTAATCTCGAATATCTGCAGAAAGCAACCGAAATTTATAAAACACAACTTTTTTCCCACGAGCTCTGCTACAACTTCGAAATTCGGGAAAATGAAACCTTGGGTATTACTGGCTATGCTTTAAAAAACGGCATTATTAATATTCCCTACCAACCTGCGTCGCAACCGCACAGCCGCGAGAAACTGGCCGCTGCTAGTTGAGTTAGCCACAAAATACGGTAAGACCCAGAATCAAATTATTCTCAATTGGCTGGTGTCTAAAGAATTTCATCCGCTGAATAAATCAGAAAGCATTCAGCATATTGACGAAAATATCGCAGCTCTGAAGTTTTCTATGGAGCCAGAAGATTTAAAAAGATTAAACAACTTCAGAGTTCCGGGTTACCAAATGCCAAAAATTGACTGGTTTATGACCGGAGACGGGACAAAAATTCATGCCATTCCGAACGAGTTTGACAATCTTTACCCGGAAAATAGCTAGAAATCAGGCACTAAACTTCTACTTCTGCGCCAATTCCAAAATCTCCGTTCTCATCTCCTCCAAGATTTTCTCTTTCTCCTTTCCTTCCAAAAATGAGACTCCTCGCGGCCAAGCCGACGAGGTATCTTTCAGAGAGTCTCTTCTTGGAGCCTGCTCATCCAACGCTGCAAGCCGCGAGGTATTCGCAGGTTCAAGAATAAGAGTTCACCGATATGGTAAAAATCGGCTTTGTTTTTTCCGGACAAAGCGGCGGCCACATCAAACTTGTCAGACAATTTGGAGACGGAAAACAAACTGTTACCGTCCCTATGCACAAGGAACTAAAGAAGGGAACTCTGCGAAACGGAATTTTAAAAGCTATTAACCTTTCAGTAGAAGACTTTAGGGAATTGCTTTAGCTGGGAGAAAGTGATATTTTTCCGCGTTAAATGATGAGTCCCGAGAGGAATTTCAACAAAAAAGGTTCATTAACATTGACCACCAACCCGCTTTGGGCTCCCACCATGGTTTCACTGGTAACTGTCAAGGGAAAAAGACCGAACATTTTGCCTGTTTTGATGGCAGTAATCTTATAAACCAAATCATCTCCCACATCACCTTTTGTTGCCCCCGCCAATTCCATGTTTTTCATCTCTCCGTTCATAACCGTTTTAGCAATTTCCAAAGCCTGATTGGGAAAAATACGGATGAATCGCAGTTTTGTTTGATCATCAACCATCAACTGGTTGGTGGTCTTATTAAATGTTAAGGGAAAGTCAGTTACCGATCTGGTTCCACCGGAAGTCAGTTCCAATCCCGATTGCCGGGCCCTGATTTCTACCGGACCCGTGCCTCCTAAAAATAGGACAACCCGGTCTGTCTGGCCCCTTTTTCTCAAGGTTCCGCCGTCAGTTGCTTCCTCAAGGCTGACATCCAAAACTCCGGACGTTTCTCTCATCTGGATTTTCAAGACCTCTTCCTGTTTCATCTCCGTCTCCACATTAATGGGTTCCAAGCCAGTTTGTCCCGACACTGTTGCCTGATCTCCGGCAGGACTCGCTTCCTCCGCCGGATTGCTGGTTGGCGGCAAATCGGCAAGGGTAGAGACCCCTTCCACCGCCGGATTATTTACTGATGTTTTACTCCAGCGGGCAACGACCACTCCCAAAAAAAGCGCTGACAGAAAAAGCACCAGAAAGACCGCCGAAAAACCTTCTTTTCTCACCCTCTAATCGTAAGACGAAATTGAACGGGAGTCAATGAACTTGACAGCCCCTCTGTCTTCGTCTACTCTCAACCATATTCAGAAATGCTTATCCTGCTCCTTTTCGCGTTTATCCCCGGCTTGGTAACTATTCTGGCTCCCTGCATCTGGCCGCTTTTGCCCGTTGTTCTTTCCTCAACTGCCACCGGTGGAAAAAATAAGCCGTTGGGTATAGCGATCGGCCTTACTGGGAGTTTCACCATCTTTACCTTTTCGGTTTCCTATTTGGTTAGGTTTTTCCATATTGATCCTGACATCCTACGCCTCCTGGCAGTAGTAGTTATTAGCTTTTTAGGATTGACTCTCATTATTCCTGCCCTGACTTCCAGACTGGAAGTTTTGATAAGCCGGCTCAGCACCCGGTTCACTTCCTCAAGTGAACCCAAAAATGGTTTCGGTGCCGGTCTGATCACCGGCTTCTCTTTAGGTCTTGTTTGGTCGCCTTGTGCCGGACCGATTCTGGCAACCATTGCTGTTCTTGCCGCCAGCACTTCTGTTAATCTTGAAGTCATTGCCGTCACTTTGGCCTATTCTCTTGGCGTTGGTCTCCCGCTCTTTTTCCTGTCCTTAGCGGGTTTTCTCTTGTTCGGAAGACTCCATTTCCTAGGTCAATATCTCAGCCGTCTCCAGCAAATTTTCGGTGTGATCATGATTGTCACCGCCCTGGCGATCTTTGGAAACAACGTGCAGCTGCCCTCCCTGGTATGATATGAATTTCCCCTTCTGCATGCACTAGTTGGTGTGGACTTATATCCACCTGGACAGTTCTGGAAGTGCCTTCCCAAAGAGTTTTTAAAAAGCACAAAGCCTCAACAGTATTTGCTGTTCCTGCCATTGACCTACTCTCTCTGCTTTAAAAAAGTCAAATGGAGTTCATGGTAGACCGGGTTCACAGTTCATAGTAGACTGGAGAGATGAAGTTGCCGACGATTGATAAGGCAAATTTAAGAAACAAGAGGGTGTTTGTACGCGGGGATATTGATGTACCGTTAGGACAGATGAAAGATGTGGGTGGTGGGGCAAAAGAAAAGAAAGAAGAAATGGGGTATGCGATAGAGGATGATACCAGATTAAATGACATTTGGCCTACCATAGATTTTCTTTTAAGACAGAATTGTTCGGTGTTTTTGGCGGGACATTTGGGACGGCCAGGAGGAGTTGAGAGACCGGAATTATCAAGCAAACCAGTGGCACAGTGGTTTTTCAACAAGATACAAGATACAAGATACAAGATACAAGAAGTGTCTGGAGTTTGTCTGAAAGGGGAAATTTGCGGGTTTGTGGT
>CAZRUW010000137.1:0-7284 GCA_964603445.1 uncultured Gammaproteobacteria bacterium
GTTGAGAAGCTGCACTGTTCCGGTATTTTGGAAGCCCAGTTGTAAATCTCGGTTGTTGGTGGCGTTAATCTGGGGCGTCAGCGATCCCAAAATTAATTTAGCAGACAAACTGGCTTCCCCGCCCACCCCCAATGTTCCGGAAGCAGTCGTGTTTCCCGAAGAATCGGCCGTCAAAGCGGCATTCTCTACCCACTGGGAAGTGGCGCTGTTCCAACGCAAAGTCGAGTTGGCCACCGTTCCCTGGGCCAGTCCGCCGCCCCCGGCCAGGGTCCAGGCCGACCCGTTCCAAACTGCTGCCGTCGTAGTTCCCGTCAAAACCGAAGACCCCAAAAAAGTAAACGCTGTCGTCCCGGTGTTAGCTAAATAGACCAACCGTCCCGCCGTGGAGTTGCCCGGCGCCGGCAAAGTCACCGTCTGGCCGGCCGTGGTCTGGGTAAGATTAAAAGCGGTATACCTGTCCACCGTGTTGCCCGCCGCGCCGATATTCCCCCCGGTCGGCAGATCCGCCACTGCCAGCACTCCGAAGAGAGTGCTGCCGGCATTCTGCAGCGTCGCCACCGGATTGGTTGTCCCAATACCGATATTCCCATTCTGAGTGATCACAAACCTCGAAAGTCCCGAGCTGCTTGCAGCAAGGAGATCCCCTGTCCCGGAGTTGTCCACAATCAAAGCTGCCTTGGCCGTCCTGCCCGAAATGCTCGCCACCGGCGTTAAGGAATTAACGCCGTACAGTTGAATCTGACCCGATCCGGTGCTTGTTCCGCCTACAATCAGAGAATCTGTATTAAAGGCCGGGGAAATCACGCCCGCCGTTCTTTGCCAGAAAGATACCGTGTTGCCCGAAGCAATCAGGTTGCCGGCAATATAGAAGTTCCCCTGGGAATCAATGTAGTTGCTGGAGTTAAGAAACTGCACGCTCCCCGTGTTGGCAAAACCCAATTCCAACGGCCGGTTATTCGTGGCGTTCACCTGGGGCGTCAGGCTGTCCAGCGTCAGTTTAGCAGACAAACTGGCTTCCCCGCCGATCCCCACCGTCCCCGAAAACGTCGCGTTACTGCTGGAATTTAAAAGTGCCCCGTCAAAAGTGATGGTCGAGCCGTAAATAGTGGTCGGAGCACCGCTGCGGCCCAAACCAAGACTCGTTTGGTTTGATCCGCCCACCGTCAAAACGCCCGTGGCATCAATACCTTGAGAACCGGTCAGATCCAAACCCCCCGCGCTAATGACCATGCCGTTGGCCACCACCACCTTGCCGGTGTTGGCGTCACCCAGAGTCAGTGACTGTTTGGCTGTGGTCGCGATAGTGGGTGTAGAATATAAAACCAGTTGCCCGGCGACGGACGCGGCATTGGCCACCGTCACCAAACTGCCGCTATCAGAAATTGTGGAGTTGCCCACATGGGACCCGTCCGGTGTGAATTTGGCTAAATAATTTAAAGTGCCTACGATTCCCGTCCCCGATCCGGCGCAATTGCCGGTGGACAAACAAACGTTCGCGCTTGCCCCGGATAGGTCAATCAAAGTGTAGGAGTTAACCGTTCCTCCGTTATTCACTTTGATCTGGTTTGACGCTGTCGTCAAAGTGATTGCCGAGGCCGTTGCCTCCCCGGAAACATAAAGCGCCGTCCCGGAAACACTGGCAAAAACCGGGTTGTCCTTAACCGACAGGGTTATTGAACTGCCCAAGCTCACGTCCCCGCCGCCGGAAAGGTTCGTCCCCGAATTTACGGTCACCTTGGAATTGGACAGGGCCGAGTTGGGAATATTCGAGAGGGTGTTGCTTGACCCGGAAATTGTTTTGTTAGTCAGTGTCTGCGAAGCTGAATCCAAAACCACCGTTCCGGTCGCATCCGGCAGGGAAATTTTGTTGCCTGAAGGCAAAGAGAGCTGCGCCGTCGGCGCCGTTAAGGTCAAGGAATTAAAAGTCGGACTGCTCGCTTTTGATATATCCTGATCCAGAGTGATAGTGACCCCATTCACCTCAATAGTCCCGTTCCCCTTTAAAGTTAATTCCCTGAGTGTCAAGGTACCGTTAACTGTCGTGTCCGTGTTCACTTCCAGAAAGCCGCCAAACAGGTTTCCGCTCACGGTCGCCTCCGCCAGCACCGCCCCCAAGGACCTCTCCTTTGCCGACTCATCTTTAACCGTGTTAGGTGATCTCAACCCACCTCCACTAATCCCCCATACTAACCCTGCGGCTACAACAGCCAAAAACACAACCGTTGTCAGGATCTTAACGAAAATCCCGTTTAAATGCCTTCCTCCGGGCATTTGGCGAAGAGATTTAGAATCCTCGAACCGGGGCATTATATTAGAAGCTATAGGTCCTCCGTTGACCAGTTCGGCGATCCTTTTGTTTAACAAACCCTTGGCCCGCAGTTTTTGGATCTCCAAAAGTCTTCCGACCATGGATTCCGGATAGCACCCGACCGTGTGGCCCGAAACTCCATCCAATTTAGTCCGAACCGCTTTCGGCAGGAAACCAACCTGGACGAAGTGGTGAATAAAGTTAACAGGGTTCCCTTCACCAAAATCAAACCCATTTTCACGGGCGCGGCGGATTAACTCCGTAATAGAAATCAACTGATCCGGATTCAAATACGCAGTTTCTCAGGCTGCTTTCTTGCTACCCATTACGACTTATTAGCACAGATTTAATATTTACATTACTATCTTAATAACCTAAAGTGTCCTTGTCAAGTCTCCCCAACCAAACCTTCACGAAGTTTTCACTGAAAAGAGGATTCCGGACGAAGAAACGCCAAATTTCACAAACAATATCCGGATTACTCCAGGACTAGCGCCGTTTTCCAAATTTGTCCGCCAGCAAAAGAAGCGGAAACAAGAAAGTCGCCCTCAAAATTCTCCCCAACCGCCTTGGCTGGGTTAAAAGTCGCCAAAACCACTCCAGCCCTAAAAAAGCGGCAATTTTCGGCACTTCCGGATATCTCCCTGCCAAATAGTCAAAGGCCCCTCCCACCCCCATCGCCACCCTTACTTTCAATCCTCGACTTTGGCTTGTTCTATTTGATATTTGATATTTGATATTTGATATTGTTCTCTCTTGCCAGGGATGCCCGAAAGCTACAAACAAAATATCAATAGGTTTCTTAATATATCTATATATATCGTAACCATTCTTAATCTGGGTAGCTTTGTCCCCGTCAATCACCTGAACTACTCGTATTTTTGGAAACTTCTTTTCCAACTCTTTTTTGACTTTGTCCCCTTCTCCCGTCCAGCCGCCCACAAGCCCTATAGTCCATCCATTTCCAGCCGCCTCCCCGCAAAGCCTCTCCATAAAAACTCTCCCGGGAATCCTGTTTTTTACCCCCGCGTAAAGCCGCAGCCCAAACCCGTCGGGAATCGAAAGATCAGAAGAATTAAGAACCTCTCTAAATCCCTCATCTCTTTGGGCCGTCAGCAGAAATTCCGGCCCGGGGGTCACAATTATCCTTGTTTTTTTAAAAGAATCATTCTTTTCCAAAGAAGGATTCTTTCTTAACCATGCCCTTACTCTACTCAACGCTTCCTCCGAAGAAACGTCATCAATTCTCACTCCCAAAATTTTTCTGGTCATAAACTTTCTGTCAACTTTCCAAAACCTTCTTTGTTAATTAAATATTTCTCTTCTCCCTCTCTACCTTACTACCTCCCTACCTCACAGCTTTTCCACCCACTATCTTTTTTTTCATCAATATCCTACCCAAACCGCAATAACCGTTACCCAACTACTATATGTCACAATATTTCGTCTGAATATCTGCCAAAAAACGCCAATTTTATCAAAAAAAACGCCGATTCCCAGAAATTTTCGCTCCCAAAATGATATAGAATGATCCTGCAGACTTCACCTTCCCAATTAATACACTATAAACCTTCTATAAATAGAAAAGTTTTCTCCCAAAACATCTTTTTTGAGTACATTTTTTTGTGCTTAATATGCAGTTTCAAGTCACTTAAGTTACCTAAGCAACTTAAGTCACTTATAAGACATTTTTTTTACTTCCGGCTTATGTTTTTTTTAGACCCGCAATCGAGCCCAAAGCTCGATGAGGATCGCAAGAAGAGTGCGTCATTTCCTGCCAATACTCTTCTTTAGACCCGCAATCGAGCCCAAAGCTCGATGAGGATCGCAAGAAGAGCGCGTCATTTCCTGCTAACGCTCTTCTTATACAAATCTATGTTCTCCATGGCTATCCCGCAACCCTTAACCACGCAAAAAAGCGGGTCATCGGCCACATGGACCGGAACACCAACTATATGGGTCATCAATTTGTCAAAGTTTCGCAGCAACGACGTTCCGCCGCTGAGCACAATTCCCCTATCAATGATGTCCGAAGCCAGTTCCGGAGGCGTCTCCTCTAGCACTTGCTTCACGATATTGATAATTTGCGAAAGTATTGGTGTTACAGCCTCTATGACTTCATCCGTTGACAAATTAAGCATCCTCGGAAGGCCGGAAGCGGCATCCCGCCCCCGAACTTCCATCGTTGTGCTCAATTTTTCTCCGGAAAAACTATTGTCCCCCTCTTTTTTCGTCTGAGCCCCCTCTTGTGTCTTGCCCGCCCTGAACGAGGCCGAAGGGTGTCTTGTATCTTGTATCTTGTCCATCTTAGTCTTAATCCCGTCTTTATAGGCTCCCGAACCCATCGGTAATGCACTTCCAATCGTGATTTTTATTTCCTCCGCCGTCCTCTCCCCAACAAAAAGGTTATACTTTCTCTTGATATAACTCTGAATCGCTTCATCAATCTTGTTCCCCGCCACCCGCACCGACTTATGAACCACCACTCCGCCCAGGGAAATGACGGCCGCTTCCGTGCTGCCACCGCCAATATCCACAATCATATTGCCCGACGGATTGGCAATGGGAATCTTGGCCCCGATAGCCGCCGCTAAGGGTTCATCTATTAAATAAGCCACCTTCGCCCCGGCGGACAAAGTGGCATCCAACACTGCCCGGCGCTCCACCTGAGTTACTCCGGCCGGGACACAGATCATCACCTCGGGCTTAAAAAGCCGGGTACTGCCGCACACCCGGTCCAGAAAATAGCGCAGCATTGCTTCCGTCACCACATAGTCAGCAATCACCCCGTCCCTCATCGGCCGGCTGGCCGTGATATTCCCCGGAGTCCGCCCGAGCATTTGTTTGGCCTCATTCCCCACCGCCATCACCTTGCTGTCATCAACCGAAACCGCCACTACCGTCGGCTCGTTTAAAACCACACCCTCACCCACAACATAAACCAGACTATTAGCGGTACCAAGATCAATGCCCAAACGTTTGCCAAACATAATCAAAGCTCTACAAAGACTGCGGCGAGGAAATTTTTTGCAGCTTTCGGAATAGCTGCCAGCACCTGGGTGCTGGCTAGAGCGGCGAAAGCGAAAAAAATCTCCGAGCCGCCAAGTCTTTAAACCAACAGTACTTATAAAATTGTGTTAAAATCACCCCATTCCTCCCATGTCACGCAACCTTCTCATCATTCTCACAATTATTGTCATCATCCTTGCTTCAGTTTTGGTCATTTTCGTTGCCCGCGGCTACCAACTGGACATCAAAACCGCCAAAGTCACCGCTACCGGCATTTTGGTGGCCACCTCAGACCCCGACGGGGCCGAAGTCATCATTGACGGCAAGCTCACCACCGCCACCAACAATACCATCAATCTTCCTCCTGGTAAATACCTGGTAAAAATTCAAAAAGACGGCTACAGTCCTTGGGCAAAAACTGTCACCATCAAACCGGAAGAAGTCGTTAAAACCAGCGCTTTCCTCTTTCCGAACCTGCCTGAACTGCGGCCCTTAACCCTGACCGGAGCGAAAAACCCGGTCCTCTCCCCTGACGGCACTAAAATCGCCTATTTTGTGGCCTCGGCCTCAGCCGAAAAAAACGGTCTCTGGATCCTGGACATGGGCCGGCCAACTCTGCCAAACGGTCTTTTCTCCGCCACTGATCTTCGGCAAATCCTTCAACTGGCTCCCGGCAATCCTCTCTCTTCCGGCAAAATTCTCTGGAGCGCTGACTCCAAACAAACCCTCCTCTATCTTGGCGATCATATCTCCTCTGTCTCTTCTCCCGGTGCCCAACTGGCCTACCTTTTAGAAACCGACCGCCTTAACGACTCCCCTGTTCCTGTCACTAACCAGCTCTCCACCATCCTGACTCAATGGCAGGCCCTGGAAAACAGCCGCTATCAAGCCGAGACCGCCAAGCTTAACCCCAAACTCTTGACCTCTATTGCCACTGCCGGCGGAAAACTTATCTTCTCCCCCGACGAAAACCGCTTCCTTTATGAAGCCACCGCCGCCGGCGCCATTCCCCCGATCCTTGCCACCTACCTTCCCGGGACCAATCCCACGCCGCAAGTAAGACAGATTAAACCGGGCAACCTCTATGTCTATGACATCAAAGAAGACAGAAACTACGAGATTGGTCATTCGTCACTGGCCATTAGTGATCCACAAGTGACGAATTTACTAATGACAAATGACCAAGTCACCTGGTTTCCCTCCTCCCGTCACCTTCTCGAATACTCCAATAAAGATATTTCCGTCATGGAGTACGACGGGACTAATAAAGCCGTCGTCTATGCCGGACCCTTCAAACCGGACGACATCTTTCCCTGGCCGGACTGGAGCAAAATAGTGATTCTCACCTCCCTCAACGATTCCTCAGGAGTGGGAGAAAACCTCTACACCATTAATTTGCGTTAAGAAGCTTAAGTCACTTAAGCCGAGCAAACACCAGCAGCCTTTTCAAAGTGGTCCCCGGCGGCCAGCAAGTCTGGAGAGTCAGCATCGGAAAATTCGCCTGAGCGTTCAAATAGCCCACATCCTCAGGGTCAACCGTCTTTTTATCATAAACCAGATAAATGTACCGCCTGCCCCGGTAGAACACGTCCACCTCGTCCCCCGGGTTAAGTTCCCGAAGAAGATAGAAAACCGCGTTCCAGCGGTTCACTTCCCAAAAATTCCCCACCGAATGGGCAAAAAGATAGGAGTTTCCCACTTCTCCCGGAAAAACCGTCCCGGCCGCGTGGGCCACGCCTTGTTTCAAGGCCGCCAGATACTCTTTCTCGTTCCCGGGATCGACATTGGGGATAACTTTGGCATTCGCCCCAATCTTGGGAATCACCACTCCAAAATTGGTATCCAGGGGAATGATGGCTAACGGCTGTTCCGGCAAGCCTAACAAATTCGTGCCCTGGGCCTGCCCTGCTTGCTCTGAGCCAGATCGAAGGGAGCCTGCCGAAGGGTCCCCGGCCACATAATAAGTC
>CAZRUW010000138.1:0-15840 GCA_964603445.1 uncultured Gammaproteobacteria bacterium
GAAGTTTGACTGGGTTTGTTCGGGCGGGGGAAGTATGCTACAGTTTTTAGCGGAAGGGACTCTACCAGGGCTTGAGGTTTTGGTAAATAAGATATAAAAAAGAAAAGATAAGAAAGAGATAAAAAAGATTAAAAGAATTAAATTTTATTTTTTCTTTAATGGTGAGAGTGGCAATTAACGGTTACGGTCGGATTGGGCGGGTGGCCCACCGGGTTATTTTGGAACGATTCAGTGATCAGATTGAGCTGGTGGCTATTAATGGAGGCAACTCGACGGACATCAAGGGCTGGGAATATTTGCTAAGGTATGACACGGCATACGGAAAATTGACTGGGCATGAAATTGAGAGTAGGCCACCGACGGATAGTGGAAGCGAGCAAATACCAAAGACTTTAGGTTTTTTGGTGGTTGACGGAAAAGAAATACCTTTTTATGCGGAGAAGGATCCGGCGGTACTGCCGTGGAAACAATTGGCGGTCGATGTGGTGATTGAATGTACGGGGCATTTTACAACGGAAGAGAAAATCCGTCCGCATTTGACTTCGGGAGCAAAGAAAGTGGTTTTGTCAGCTCCGGCGAAGGACCACGTGATTAAGACCTATGTTTTGGATGTTAATCTTGATGAAGAGACAACAACAATGTCCGGCGTGCCGGTGAAGCCGGAGGGAAATATAATCTCCAATGCGTCATGCACGACCAATTGCATTGCCCCGGTGGCCCAAATTATGGTAATGAAATTTGGGGTGAATAAGGCAATGATGACAACAATGCATGCCTATACTTCCGACCAGAGACTTCAGGACGGAGGACACAAAGATTACCGGCGGGCCCGCGCGGCGGCGCAAAACATTATTCCAACTTCCACAGGGTCGAGCATTGCGGCGACGGAAGCAGTCCCGGAGTTGAAGGGACTCTTTACGGGGGTGGCTGTGAGAGTTCCGGTGATTGTGGGGTCACTATCCGATTTTACGTTTCATCTTAAAAAAGAGGTGACAAAGGAAGAAGTGAATAATGCTTTCAGAGAAGCGACAGAGTCGGTGAGGTATAAACAGGTGTTGGCTGTTTCGGAAGAACCGTTAGTGTCTTCGGACGTTATTGGCGATTCTCACTCCGCAATAGTGGATTTGTCTTTGACCCAAGTGGTGGGGAATAATCCGCTGAGCCAGACGGGAGATATGGTTAAGGTTTTTGCTTGGTATGACAATGAGTGGGGGTATGCGAACAGGTTGGTGGAAGAAGTGGTACTGGTAGGAAGTTAGGAGGGACGAGGAAGATAGCTGGTTAGGACAACGGCAGCTTAAGGAGATAATAGTGGCAATTTATTCTTATAAAAACCTTATTGTCTGGCAAAAAAGTTTCCAACTGGTAATTTTGATTTATCAGGTTACTAAGAATTTTCCTAAAGACGAATTGTACGGGATTGTTTCTCAAATGAGGCGTTGTGTTGTGTCTGTCCCAAGTAATATTGCTGAGGGATACGGGCGACGAAGAAAATTAGGATATCTTCAATTTCTCCATATTGCATATGGGTCGGCTTGTGAGTTGGAGACACAGTTATTGTTGTCTAAAGAGTTAGGCTATTTGAGCGAGGAGAGTTTTAATAAGGCCTCTTCTTTACTGACAGAGGTGCTGAAAATGCTGAACTCAATGATTACAAAAGTGAAAGAAAACCGCCTTTCCTAACGAGCTAATTTCCTAACGACTAACTTTCTCCTTAGGGTTTTCTTTTTCGTTCGGAGTCTGGGTCAGGATGAGAAAGAAAATTATACCCACGAGGATAGTGGCGGCGAAGATAAAAACGTTGACAGGGATGGAGTCGAGAAGGGACATGAGATCAATATACCAGACACAGGACTCGAGATACAAGATACAAGCACTGGTCACTAGTCACTAGTCACTAGTCACTAGTCATTGGTCACTAAAGGGGAGTTGATTTGGAGAAAAGATTGGTGCAGAATGGGCTAATGGTGAAAAAACTGGCGGTTTTTCTGGTGGTTTTATACCTGGCTTTCTTTTCCTTGGTGAGTTCGTCCCAAGCACAGGGGGCTTTGTTTGTGCCGGTAGCGGAAGCAGTGGCCACAACGGTGGATTACTCTTTGCCCTACCCGGGGATTTTGCCGGACAGCCCCATTTACTTTTTGAAAGTCTGGCGGGACCAAGTGGTGACCTGGTTAATTTCCGACCCGGCGCAAAAGTCGTTTTATTTGCTTCTTCTTTCGGATAAGAGATTGGCGGCCGGGCAAATGCTTATTAATTCGGGGAAGATAGAGTTGGGGGTAGCAACGGTGGCTAAGGGGGAGGATTATTTTAATCAGGCAACAAACCTGGCGATAGCAGCAAAAAAATCGGGAAAAGATGTTTCCGATCTGGTGGCAAAACTGACAGTGGCAGGAGCAAAGCATGGTGAAGTTTTAGGAATTTTGGAGACAAAGGTATCGGGGAAAGAAGCTTTGGATTTTCAGAAATCCCGTCAGAGCAACACGGAATCGAGGAAACGAATAATGGAATTATTATTGGTCACTGGTCACTAGTCACTGGTCACTCGTTTTTCCCGCAGAATTTTTGCGGCGGCTTCAGAAAATTTTTGAGACCCCCTCTGATACATTTCTTCCTATTGACACAAAATTGGCGGTGGCCTATTTTGGTCTTTGTTGCCCCAATATTTAGTGGGGTTTTGTTTTCTTAACCCCTTTTTTTTAAGCAGCTTGTATGGGTCTTGTTCAGCCAACAACCAAAATTAGCGAGCCGGTTCCGGCGATTGTCCGCCCGGGGCGGCCATATAAAAGTAACGGACACGGTCAGGGTAATGGACAGGATAGTTTGTCCGGGACGGTGTTACAAAACGTGGTTGTGCCACCAATGCCGCAGGGTTTACCGAAAGGGGTTTGGAGTGGACAAGCGGAAAGGGTTTTAAGAGAACGCTATCTTCTTAAAAACGATGCCGGGGAAACGATGGAAACTCCGGATCAGATGTCCTGGCGGGTGGCCTGGGATATTGCTTCAGCTGAGTCTAATTACGGTCATTCCTACGGGCAGATATTAGAGACAGCAAAAAAGTATTATCAGGTTTTGGTTAGTCATGAGTTTCTGCCAAACTCGCCGACACTGGCGAATGCCGGGAAAAACAACGGACTGCAATATAGCGCCTGTTTTGTTTTGCCGGTGGACGATTCCTTAGTGGGAATTTTTGATGCGGTGAAATGGCAGGCGGTGGTTCATCAAAGCGGCGGCGGAACGGGTTTTGCCTTTTCGCGGTTGCGTCCTTCGGGCTCAATAGTGAAATCAACAAAAGGAGTGGCTTCTGGCCCTGTTTCTTTTATGAGAATTTTTGACGCGGCAACGGAGCAGGTGAAGCAGGGAGGGATGCGCCGGGGGGCGAATATGGGTATTTTAAGGGTCGATCATCCGGATATTTTGGAGTTTATCCATTGCAAGGAAGCCGGAGGGATAACGAACTTTAATATTTCCGTTGCAGCTACAGAGGCTTTCATGAAGGCCTATTATGAGGGGACGGATTATGATTTGGTTGATCCGCGGACCAAGACGGTGGTGGGACAATTGCCGGCCAGACAGGTGATGGAGGAAATTGCTGACGGGGCATGGAGGACCGGGGATCCGGGGATGATTTTTATTGACCGAATTAATGCCGGTTCGGCTAACCCGGTTCCTTCGTTTGGGCCGGTAGAATCGACTAATCCTTGCGTAACCGGGGACACTTTAGTTACTACAGACAGAGGACTTCTGCCGATAAGCGGTTTGGTGGGGAAGCGGGATGTTCGGGTTCTGACCAAGGAAGGTTGGCAGAAGGCGGCTCGGGTTGTGGAAACGGGAGAAAGGACAATTTTTCTTTTAACGACAATTGAAGGCTACGAGATTAAATTGACCGCCGATCATAAAGTTTTGACAGCGAAAGGATGGAAGGAAGCTGGCAAGCTGGTTAGTGGCGACAAGATTCTTTTGTCTGACAGGAAAGGCGGTTTTGGAACTGAGGGGAATGTGGAGTTGGGTAGAGTTCTTGGTTGGTTGGTTGGCGACGGAACAATGAAGGCCACAGAAGCAATCCTGTCTTTTTTTGGTGAGGAGAAACAACAACTGGCACCGATGTTTGCTTCAATGGTGAATAAGCTAACCTCGGGTATGCAGAAACTGAACAGGAGTTACCCGGTTGGAGTAGGGTGGTTGGATTATCGTGATGAGGCGCGGGTGGGATCGGTACGATTGTGGAGACTTGCCGAAAGCTACGGTATTACCCCGGAAAATAAATTAGTGGTGCCAGAAAAAGTTTTTATTGGAACGGAAGAAACACAAAAAGGTTTCTTGCAAGCGCTTTTTACTGCCGATGGTCATGTTTCGGGAACGACAGAAAAAGGTGTCAGTGTCAGATTGACCTCGACGAGCAAAAGCTTGTTGACCAACGTCCAGAGACTGCTTTTGAATTTTGGTGTTGTCAGTCAGATCTACAGTAACCGGCGCCCGGCCATGATGCGTAGTCTTCCAGATGGTAAGGGAGGCAAAAAAGATTATTTTTGTCATGAATATCATGACTTGGTAATTGCCAAAAATAACCTCTGGAGATTTGCTGAGGAAATTGGTTTTCTTGTGGATTACAAGAACATTAAGTTAATTGACAGTCTTCGGTCTTATAGAAGGGGTCCGTATAAAGAAAGGTTTGAAGCGACTTTTGCTGCGTTAGAGGAAATCGGGCAGGAGCGAGTTTATGATTTGGTAGAACCAGTGACACGATCTTTTGTCGCTGGTGGTTTGATAGTACATAACTGCGGCGAACAGCCACTTTATCCTTTTGATGTTTGTAATTTAGGGAGTATCTTTTTGGGTTATTTCGTCAAGGAAACCGATGATGGGGTAAAAATGATCGATTGGGAAAGGTTGGGGGAAGTGACGAAGCTGGCAGTGCGTTTTTTGGACTCAGTGATTGACCGCAGTCCTTTCCCTTTGTCACAGATTTCGGAAACGGCAAAAGCTATCCGGCGGGTCGGGTTGGGTGTCGGAGGCTGGGCCGACATGCTAGCTCAATTGGGAGTTCCCTACGACTCAGATGACGCTTTGGGGTTGGGAGAGAAAATAATGAAGTTTATTAATGAAGCGGGACATCGGGCGTCGGAAGAGTTAGCAGAAGAAAGGGGGCCTTTTCCGGCCTTTTCAGAGAGCATCTATAAAGACGGCAAGCCATTGCGTAACGCGACGGTGACGACGATTGCACCGACGGGGACGATTGGAATTATTGCCAATGCTTCAACGGGGATTGAGCCGTTTTTTGCTATTGCCTATAAACACTATGTCAAGACAAACGCGTTAGAACGGTCGATGGATTTTTTTGTTCCTGCATTTGAAAGGGTGGCTGAGGGGACAAGTTGGTATGACGAAGGGGTGAAAAAGAAGGTGGCAGAGGCGGGGACAATTGCCCACATTGAAGAGATCCCGGAGGAAGTAAGAAGAGTCTTTGTGACAGCTCATGATATTTCCCCGGAGTGGCATGTGAGGATGCAGGCGGTCTTTCAAAAATATACAGATAACGCCGTTTCCAAAACCATCAACTTGCCAAATTCGGCTACGCGGGAAGATATAAAGAAAGCCTATCTTTTGGCTTATGAGACTGACTGCAAGGGGATTACGGTTTACCGTGACGGTTCGAAATCAGTTCAGGTGTTGAATATGGGAACGAAAGGTAAAATACAAGAGAACGAGATTAAAGATAAGGGTAGTGAGATTCAGGAAAGGAGAGTGGAAGCGGTAAATGGACCGTCCGCAGAGGTGCCGAAAGTGGTTTTGGAACCAAGGCCGGTGAGGGTGGAGGGAGCGACATACCGGATTGAGACGCCGCTTGGGAATGCGTTTATTACCGTTAACCAGGATTCGTCGGGGAGTCCTTTTGAGGTTTTCATTGCGATCGGCAAAGCGGGGTCAGAGGTGGCGGCGATGGCTGAGGCTTTGGGGCGGTTGATTTCGACGACTCTGCGGTTTGGAAATCATTTGCCGGCCCGAGAGCGGGCCCGGGAGATTATTGACCAGCTGTCGGGCATCGGGGGCGGCAGCACTGTGGGTTTTGGGGCCAACCGGGTGCGCAGTCTTCCGGACGCGGTAGCCAAGGCGATTGCCATGCATTTTGGTTTGAATTCGACGGCAATTGTGAATCACGACCGGGGATTGGAAACGATGAAAGATGAGAGTAAAACAGGGGAGATTAAAACGGTTCCTGTTCACGACGAGATTGATTCGGCGGGAGAGGCGGCGTTGACGATGAAAAGAGATCTTTGTCCCTCCTGCGGATCGGCAGCTTTAATCTTTGAAGAGGGGTGCAGCAAATGCCTCGCGTGCGGGTTTTCTAAATGCTGATGGTACTCTACTGACTTTCGGGTGGAAGAAGATAGCGGAACGGGTGTTGTGGGGGCCGATAGCGAAGATTTTCTTCACTTTTTGGGAAGCAATCGCGGCGCCAAGTTCGGCAAAGAGAGTGCCGCCGCCTTCGGATTCGGGAAATATGATAAGAATGTCGCAATTTTTGGCTCCGTTGATGTCTTCGGCGGCAAACCTGCCGGCAGTTAAGGGGTTTTTCTCATAGGGCTTGACGGAAGGGTGTTTTGTCCAGTCGGAGATTAAGGTATGCCCGTTTTTTTAACGCGGACCATTATCTTTTGGATCTTTTTCTTTTCGGTGAATGACCCGGCAATGTAGAAAGTGGGTTTTTGTTTCATGGTGCGGTGACTGCAGTGACATTTTACACCGGATTGCGGGTTGACAGAATAACAGGCGGAGTTTAACCTTTGAGCTAAGGCTATGGATAATTGGAAAAAGCTTCTTGGCATCTTCTTTTTGGGCTTTCTCTTGCTGCTGGTGAGCGGGTTTTGGTGGTTTTTTGAAGGAGGCGGGAAGGGCAGATTGGGACTGGCGCAGAGACCGGCGGTTGAGGCTCAGAGATTTCCGGTTAGGCAAAAAATTGACTATGGAGATGGAGCAGCGACGGTTTCAGCGGAGCTTTCCGGCCGGGAAGGAGAGAACGTGTTTGAACTTTTGGAAAGGTCGCACCAGGTGACGGCGAAGAAATATTCTTTCGGAGTGCTGGTAGAGAGCATTGACCAGGTGGCCGACGGGAAGGGTAACAAGTACTGGATTTATTATGTGAACGGGCAGGCGGCGAAGGTCGGAGCGGACCAGTATAATTTAAAGCCGGGGGACACGGTGGAGTGGAGATTCGAGGAGGCGAAACAGTAGAGTGAGATAAAAAATAATAAAAATGGGATAAAGGAAAGGAAAATGGAAATGAGAGAAAAGGCAATAGAGATTTTTAGAAAGATAGTAGTGAGTCCCTTGATAATTGTTCTGGTGGCGGCAGGAATAAGGCTTTTGCCGCATGAGCCCAATGTGACGCCGATTGGAGCGCTGGCTCTTTTTGGCGGTGCCGATGTTGGCGATGGTGGTTTCCGATTTCTTTTTGGGCTTTCATAATACTATGATCTGGGTTTATGGAAGTTTTCTGCTGACAGTGGGATTGGGACTCTGGTTGCGAAATAATTTAAATTGGAGAAATGTTTTGTTGGCTTCGCTGGTTTCTTCAGTTTTGTTTTATTTGATTACTAATTTTGGGGTTTGGTTTTCGGGAACAATGTATCCAAAAACTTGGGTTGGGCTTTTGGAGTCGTATTATATGGGTTTGCCTTTTTTCCGGAATACTTTGGTTGGGGATCTGGGATATAACCTGGTCTTTTTTGGCGGCTACGCACTAGTTGCTGCTTGGACGCGAAATTTTAATTGGGCAAAGAAACCTTCTTTACATACTAATAATACAATGGTATGATTAATACCACATGACTGATCCCATGGTAGTGACCAATTTGCGCTTACCCAGATCCGACTGGTTAGAAATTAAAAGTATCGCCGGCGGGTTTGGAGTGAGCACAAATCAATATATTAATGAGGCCTTAAATTTTGTAACAAAAGTAAAAGAGTTGGCATTCACCCCAAAAAGTGTTTCATTAAAGGATGACCCGATTTGGGATTGGCCGAATTTAGCTAAGAAAATAAAAGATAAACCGATGGGGACGTCTGAAGAAGATAAAATAATTTATGGCGTCTAGTCTAAAGAATACTGTTTTTGTGGACACGAGCTTCCTCAAGAGTTTGTTCGATCCAAGAGATGATTTTTATCCCCAATCCAGAAAAACTTGGACGACTTTTTGCGAGAGAGGAACCTTCCTTTTGACCACAAATTATGTTTTGGATGAGTTTTTTACTTTGATAAGAATTCGCCGTGGAAGAGAAACCCTGAAAAAAGTTCGACAGGATTTGGTGGTAACGAAGAATATCAAAATAGTGAGGGTTACGATTGTTGATGAAGCGAGAGCTTGGAAGTGGATTTTTGAAAATTGGAGCGATCTGTCCTTTACTGACTGTGTGTCTTTTGCGGTGATGGAGCGTTTGGGGTTAGAGAAAGTGGCAAGTTTCGACCAGCACTTTGTCCAGGCGGGATTTAAGATTGAGAAAGATACCACGGCTTCTAGCCGTGGAGTTTCATGTTAGTATGCTTTGGGTTTGAATACTAGTGTTTATGCCGATTTACACAAAAAAGGGAGACCGGGGACAGACGGGATTATTTGATGGTACCAGAGTGGCTAAGGATGATGTGCGGATTGAGGCGATTGGGACGGTGGACGAATTAAACACAATAATTGGCCTGGTGGTGGCGGAAATAAAAGAGAAAAAAGAAGAGAGAAGAAAGAAAGAGGTAAATATTAAAAGATTAAAAGAAGATTTGGAAAATATACAAAAGGATTTGTTTGGAATTGGGGCGGGCATCGCAGGATATCGTAGAACGAAAGACGAGATAATGGATAAAAGATATGAGATAAAGGACAGGAAAACGGAGAATGGGAAGATGGGGCTGGAGGAACGAACAATTTGGATGGAGGAGGAAATTGACAGGATGTGGAAGGAGATGCCGGCGCTTTCCAATTTCATTTTGCCGGGGGGGAGCTTGGCGGGGGCCCAGTTGCACTTGGCCAGGGCGGTGTGCCGGAGGACGGAGCGGAACGTAGTGAGGTTAGTAAAAGCAGTAACAGCGGTAACTTCAGTAACAGGTTACGAAGCGATTCTGAAATATCTGAATCGACTCTCGGATTATTTGTTTTGTTTGGCCAGACGGGTGAATTATTGGGAGGGGGACACGGAAACCGTTTGGAAAGGGTGATTTGGGTGTTGACAAGGGGAGTAGGTCGTTTCATATTATAGAGAAAGGAATTTCAGTTTTTCCGCCCAAGAGGCGGAATTTTTTTATGTTGATTCCACTAGGGCTTTCCTATGACGATGTTTTACTGGTTCCCCAGAAGACGGATGTCAGGTCGCGGTCGGAAGTGGACACTTCAACCTTTTTGACAAAGAATTTGCGGATAAATATTCCGGTCGTTTCTGCCAACATGGACACAGTCACAGAATCGGAGATGGCGGTAACAATGGCCTTAAATGGTGGAATAGGAATTATTCACCGGTTTTTGACAATTGAGGAACAGGCGGCGGAAGTGGCTCGGGTGAAGAGGTATGACGGCTTTCTGGTTGATGACCCGCATACTCTTTCTCCGGATGACACTTTGGAGAAGGCGTACAAGTTAATTGAATACTATGGCAGTACCGGTTTTGTGGTAGTGGATGCAAAAAAGAAAGTGTTGGGAGTGCTTTCTAAGAGGGATTTTATTTTTCCAAACTTAATACCCCGGACGTCAGTCCGGAGATGAAGTTTGCTCCGGCGTAAGCCGGACCCCGCCGTGGGCGGGGCGAAAAAGAAGATACCATGGACGTAAGTCCGTGGTAGATTCATTTTTGAAGATAACTTGCAGGTTTTGGTGTCAAAGCTGATGACGCCGGCGAGCAAGTTGGTTATGGCTCAGTCAAGGATAACCCGTGAAGAAGCAAAAAAGATTTTTCGACAGTACAAGATTGAGAAAATTCCGATTGTGGGTCGGGATGGGACTTTGGAGGGCATAATTACAGCGAAGGCTCTGGTGAACGAAACGAAATACCCGCGGTCATGCCGGGATCACCGGGGAAGGCTTCTGGTCGGGGCGGCAGTGGGGATAAAAAAGGAAGACAGAGATAGGGCAGCGGAGCTGGTGCGGTCAGGGGCCGATGTTCTGCTGGTGGATATTGCCCATGGGCATGCTGATTCGGTCATGGAGATGACCAGGTGTTTGAAAGGACATTTTGAAGCGGAAGTGGTGGCCGGCAATGTGGCCACGGCGGAGGGGGTAAGAGATTTGGCCCGGGCAGGGGCGGATGGAATTAAGGTGGGAATCGGAGCGGGATCGGTTTGTATTACCAGAGTAGTGGCCGGGGCGGGGTATCCCCAGTTTTCAGCAGTGGTAAATTGTGCTACTGAGGCGAGTAAGAGGAAGATCCCAATTATTGCTGATCAAAGTATCCGGTCAGGGGGAGACGCAGCTAAAGTGATTGGCGGCGGGGCGGCCACAGTGATGGTCGGCTCTCTTTTAGCCGGGACCGAGGAATCGCCGGGGATGGTGGTGACGCGAAACGGACGAAAGTTTAAAGTGACGCGGGGAATGGCTTCTTTGGGGGCAAACATGAGCCGGAAAACCAAAATGAACGGACTGGACCCGAAAGTGGTAGAGGAATTAAAAGAATATGTGGCTGAGGGAGTGGAGGCAATGGTCCCTTTCAGGGGAAAAGCAGAAGAGGTGCTAAACCAATTAGTGGGTGGATTTAGGAGCGGGATGAGTTATTGCGGAGCAAGCAACATTTCCCAGATGCAGAAAAAAGCCCAGTTTGTGCAGATTACCCAAGCCGGATATAGGGAAAGTCTGCCCCATGATGTGGAGGTTGTCTGAGTTTATGGTATGCTGGAAGAATTATGGGAGACGGTCAGAAAAACCAGACCAGTCAGACGTTTCAGGATGACCAGGCACGTTCGGGTGGTCAAACCTCTCAGACTCCTTCAAATTCGCCTTTGGTACCAACTTCGGCGACGCCACCAAAACTTAAGGAACAAGGATCCTTCGCCGGCGCTCAGGGTAAACCGCCTGATGTTTTAGCAGGAATAAATGTTGCAGAAGCGGATAAGGTAGCAAAGGAAGAAGGGGATGAATATTGGGAAAATTATGCCCGGGAGATTGAGTTGGAAAAAGAGATTATGGAAATGGGGGGGGTGGAGAAAGTGGAGTCGGGAGAGGTGAAAGTTCCGGAGGATGTGGCCAAGGAAATGGGAATTAAGCCAACTGTCAATATCCAAACTCCGATAGCCGGTGCCACCAATTTTTCCATAAGGGGGGTGGCATTGTCTGATGACCAGTTAATGGTGGGACTTTCCAAACCGACGTCAACAGGATGGCGGTGGTTGGTGGAGTGGTTTATTTACCAACTGCGCAAGGCTCATTATCAGATTAAGAAAGTGGGCGGGAAACTGCTGCGTTTCAAAGTTAATTCTCTTCATTCAGTAACAACAACGACCTAGTTTTTGGTTTTGGAGTTTGTGTTATCATTTTGGTGAGATGAACGTGGTTTCCACCTTTTCGGACCTGATCTCTAATCTGCCGGTTCTTCTATTGGGAATGGTAGTGGTTTTGGTGGTGGCGGGGTTGATGGCGGTGGTTGGAGGGTTCGGGGGATACGTGTTACTCCAGTTGTATCGATGGCGGAAACGGGAGGAGTACTCGATGGATTTTGTGACGTTGCAGGTGGCGGTGCCGCGGGATAATGAAGTCAAGATTGACGCGATGGAGCAACTTTTTTCCTCGCTTTATACTTTGTACCGGGGGAAGGCAAACTGGTTTGACTGGCAGTTTCTCAAAGTTCAGGACCACGTGGCTTTTGAGATTGTGGGAATGCCGGGAGACATCCGTTTTTATGTGACTGTAGCCCACAAAAATAAGGAACTCCTGGAGAAACAGATTCACGGGACCTATCCCGGGGCAATGATTACGGAAGTGGAGGATTTCAACATTTTTTCGGAGGACGGGGAGGTGGCCTTTGCCAGTTTAAAGCTGAAATTCGGCAACTATTTTCCCATTAAGATCTTTCGGGATTTGGCGGTGGATCCGCTGGCGCTTTTGACTTCCTCGATTGCTAAACTTTCCGAACATGAGGCGGCGGTGATCCAGTTTATTGTGGCTCCGGCGGATTCAAAATGGCGGTTATTGGGCCGGAGGTTTGTCAGCAAGACCAAGAAAAATGAAGCGGATCCGGAGAAAGCGAAGTTTAATGTGGACGCCAAAACTCTGGAGGCGATTGAAAACAAGATCAGCAAGCCGGGGTTTAATGTTTCCATAAGGATAGTGGCCAACGCTCCGGACAAAGCCCGGGCGAAGTTGATTTTGGACAACATTAAAAGCGCTTTTGCCCAGTTTTCTTCAGACCAGAACTTCATAACGTCCGACAGAATCCGGATTCCGTCATTTTTTATGACGGATTTTATTTACCGTTACCAGCCAATGTTTAAAAAGGCGTCAGTTTTGACATCAGAGGAGTTGGCGACGGTTTTTCATTTCCCGAATAAATCGATTGAGACACCGAACATTTTCTGGCTGAACGCGAAAAGAGCCCCGGCCCCGCAGGAGGTGCCGGATCACGGGGATTTGTATTTGGGTAAGTCAATTTTCCGAGGGCAAAAGAGGGATGTCTGTTTGTTAAACCCGGACCGGGAGCGGCATATTTATATTATTGGAGCGACGGGCACCGGGAAGTCAACAATTTTGGCCCAGATGATTTTGCAGGATATCCGGGCGGGGAGAGGAGTTTGTTTTATTGATCCTCACGATACTTTCGAACAGATTTTGGAGTCAATTCCGCCGGAACGGGTTGAAGACGTGATCTATTTTGATCCTTCAAACATGGACCGGCCGATGGGGTGGAACATTATGGAGGCGCACACGGACATGGAGAGGCACATGACGGTGACAGGGTTTATTGGTCTTTTATACAAGCTTTTTGACCCGCACCAAACAGGAATTGTGGGACCAAGGCTGGAACACAGCGTTCGTAATGCCATGCTGACAGTGATGGAGGCGGAGCCGAGGGGAACCTTGATTGAGGTGATGCGGGTGGTCCAGGACCCCGGGGGACCCTATTTGCAAGAGCTTTTGCCGCGGGTGCAGGACCAGTTGGTAAAGAGATTCTGGACAGAACAGATTGCAGCCACATCTGAATTTCATAAATCAGAGACACTTGATTACATTGTTTCCAAATTTGGCCGGTTTGTGACTAACAAGATGATTCGAAATATCATTGGCCAATCCCAAAGCTCTTTTAATTTCCGCCGGGCGATGGACGAAGGGAAAATTCTGATTATTAATTTGGCGAAGGGTCTGATTGGCGAGGAGAACAGCAGCTTTTTGGGAAATCTGTTAGTGCCGAAAATTCTGGCGGCGGCGACTTCCCGGCAGGATATGCCCGCCGAACAGCGGCGGGATTTCTATCTGTATGTTGACGAGTTTCAGAACTTTGCCACCCCGGATTTTGCCACCATTTTGTCCGAGGCCCGGAAGTTTGCTCTGAATTTGACAGTGGCGAACCAGTTTATTGCCCAAGTGGAGGAGGATGTCAAGAACGCTATTTTTGGGAACGTGGGGACCAAAATGGCTTTCCGGGTGGGGGTGGCGGACGCCCAATTTTTGGCCCACGAGTTTGCCCCGACGTTCGGGGAGCCGGACCTTTTAAAAATAGAGGCCTTCAATTGTTACGTCAAAACTTTGGTGAACAATGAACCGACGCCGGCGTTCAGTTTAGAAATTGACCACGACTTCAAAGAGATTAATAAGGTGCGCAATCCCAAGGTGGCGGCCATGATTAAGGAGCTTTCGGCTTTGAAATATGGGCGGGATGTGCGGGAAGTTGAGGCTGAAATTGCGTCTCGATCGCACTTATATTAGCCATTTGTCATTTGTCACTTGTCACTCGTCACTCGCGTCACTGGTGACAATTTTTTGATGACTGCAGTTTATTATTTTGTCCGTCACGGAATTGTATATAAGCCGCAGGATGTGATTATGTCCCGGCTGCCGGGGTTTCATTTGAGTAGGGAGGGAAGGGAAGGGGTGGAAAAAACTGCGTCTGATTTTGTGGAAAAAGAGACGGCAAAGATTTATGCCAGTCCGATGGAAAGGTGTCAGGAAACGGCAAAGATAATTGGGGACAAGTTGGGCTTAGGAGTGATAACTGATGAAAGGCTAAACGAAGTTAAGAATGTCTTTCAGGGGATGTTGGTGGATGAATGGAACAACAGATATCCCGGCAAAATTGTCTATGAGCTGCCGGAACAACAAGAAAGAGGGGAGATGCCGGAAGATATTGTGGCGCGAATGAGATCGTTTTTGGATGAGGTTCTGGTGAAGTTTGTGGAGGAGAAGAAGAGTTGGGAATAAGTGCTAGTGGGGGAGACTGTAAAAATGAAATCTGTTATTGGGTAAATGGTTGCGCCTGACGGAAATACCCCTTTTTGATTCCTCAACAACAACGGTAGCTTTTGTGTCCGTGCTGAAGACGGGAAACTCGGGGTGGCTGGTATTAGACATTGTTCTAACAGCGCTTCTTCGGGACATGTTTTGCCAAGAGTTTTCCGAAACAAATTTAAAGCGTGCTTCAGAGTTAGGCGAGGGGAGCGGATCATGATTTTGTAACTTTTGTGCCGTGATGAAGTTGGCATGGACAAAGGGTCTGTTTGGGTTAACCTGTTGAATTGCGAAGTTACCACCAGCCGTTTCAATATTAATTGTCTGACCATGGCTGGAGATGATGTAGTCCATGGCTGATGACAGGGGCATTCTACAAATAGTTGTTTTCGCATCAGACAGGCTGGTCGACCTGGAAAGCTCGAAGGTGACAATCGTTTTAGGGACTCCAAGGTGGTTGGTGTGATTATGTAAGCTGTTTACAGTCATGATAGTTCCATGGCTATTTCTCGTGACGGCTCCACCAGGGGGTTCGGGGAGGTAGCTTAGTGAAGCCAGTGCGGTAGTATATATGCCTTCATCCAAGGTTGCCTGGAGAATGTAGAGGAGTTGTCCCGGTTCGCACCATTCTTCATTATGAACAACAAGTAGTCCTTGACGATTGTGATTGACCATGGTGGTGCAATGGTCATTGGGACCAGACTCAGGATTATATAGCTCTTGAGTGTATAATCCTCCAACTTCTTCTATAGCAACATTCAATCCCCGAGCGACACCTTCCATAAAAGAAAAGGAGGGTGGAGTAAACATCCGGATTTTTTCTAAATATGGACGCGTGGATTCTTTTAGCTTCCTGTAACCATCAGTTCCTAGAATGTCTCGTCTGACCCTGAGGGCTTCATTGTTTTCCTTTTTTCCAAATTCGGCCAATGCGAGACCTAGCTCATGGAAGGTAATTCCTTTCCGACCTTTAGGGACGGGAATGGCGAGAACAGGGAAAGTATCTTTTGGTGCTTCTGGCATGGGACTTTCTGGTTTTGAGGCGGAAGGGGTCAGACCACCGGCTCAAATTAAATTAACTGGTGACTATCTATGAAATCGCTCGAACTTATTTTATCAAAAATCCTTAAAAAACTGTAGCAAGAAAACTTTTAAATCCTTCTTTGCTTAGCCCCGCCTTCGGCGGGGCTTCGCAATTCCTTTTTTCTTTTCTCTGCCTTTTTGGGAATTTTCGCAATAAGGTAAGGGAAAGTTTTCCTTGCCCCGCCCAGCCCTTGCGCGGAAAACAACAAGGTATTGTAACCGCAAAACAAAATGTCACAATTGGTAGTGGAAAATCTGATTGTTGGTTAGTCTCATAAATTTCTTCCTGGTAACTCCAAAATCTTGGTCCTGGTGATTGGCCAGTTTGTCCTTGGCAAAATCCCAGATATGC